>DRFF01000103.1 GCA_011050685.1 Aurantimonas coralicida | reverse complement strand
TGAAACCGGTTCATCAGGCCCAGCACCGACTTGCGCAGAAAATCGTTCTCCGCGTGGAGCTCCCTGGAAAAGAGGATCGCGGGAATCGCGGGTGTCGCCTGGATCAGCCGCAATTGGGCGCCGATCAAGCCACGCAAGCGATCGATCGGTGTGCCGCCACGATCAAGGACGGTTCGCCAGCCAGCGGCCATTTTGTCCGTGATCTTTGCTGCGACCGCTTCCCAGATCGCCTGTTTGGTGGGGAAATGCCGGAAGATGCCTGGCTGGGTCAGTCCGACCGCGCGGGCAATCGCCTCGGTGGAGAGGCGGTCGGGGCCGAGCTCGTCCGCCAGCCGCAAGGTCGCCTCCAAAATCTCGGCCCTGCGCTCGGGGGCGGGTTTTCGAACGGCCATGACAATTCCGAATACTAGTGATGGAGCACTAACTAACCTATACCTCGATCCTTGCCAATGGCGGATCCGCAAGCGACTGAATGGGAAACGTTCGCCAGGATAACGCGCTGTCCATCGAGATATCCATAGCGTCGAACCGGGATGCGTGATGACGTGGATTGTCGAGGGACACTAACCGTTTTTATGTATGCGGCTCCATGCCGAGTATCCGACGCTGTTGTCCAACCTGCCTGGGTGAGGGGGCGTGCCAAGTCTCGCCCACCTTTCTTGTTGTCGCTCTACCGGGCGGCTGACATGGTTGCGCGAAAGCGTGACAGCGCCATAAGGAACAAGACAGTTCCGATGATGGCCATTGCAGCGAGTTGCCGCCAGACGATGTCGATGCCGGCGCCGCGAAACAGAACCGCCTGCGCAAAGCTCGTGAAATGGGTCGATGGGGCCGCCTGCATGATAATCTGCAGCAGTTGCGGCATGCCATCGAGCGGTGACGTACCGCCGGAGAGCATATTCATCACGACAAAAAACGGGATTGCCAAGAGCGCGAACTGCGGCATCGAGCTGGCAAAGGTCGACAGCACGATCCCCAATGCGGTCATCGCATAGAGAAACACCGACGTACCGAGAACGAACAGCGCGATCGAACCGCTGATCCTGACCGAGAGCACTCCCTGGACGACGACGTATAGGGACAGGATGACCGCCAGCACGATCGCCAGTCCATTGGCCCAGATCTTGGCCATCATAATCTCACCCGGCGTCACCGGCATGACCAGCAAATGCTCGATCGTGCCACGCTCGCGCTCCCGGATCACCGCGGCACCCGACAGGATCAGAGACAGCATCGTGATGTTCGATACGATCTGCATCACCGACATGAACCAGCTCGAATCGAGATTCGGGTTGAACGCCGTGCGCATCGTCAAGGTGACTGGTGGGGTTGGCGTCCTGTCCGAACGGCTCAGGAACTCGGAGAGCTGATTGGTGATGATCGTCTGAATATAGGCGGCCCCATTTCCGGCCAGCGTCATGGCGGTCGCATCGACGTTGACCTGGACCTGCGGTCGGTGACCGGCAAGGACGTCGGTCTGGAAGTTGATGGGAATATCGACCACGAACGCGTAGCGACCCGCGTCCATGGCCGGGTCGATCTGATCGATCGCGAGGGTGGCGGGGGACTGAAAATAGGGCTTGAGAAACGCCGCGCGGATCTGGCGCGACAGGTCGGAATGATCCTCGTCCACCACGGCGATGGACGCATTGCGCAATTCCGTCTGCACACCGGTCGCAACGGTGTAGATCGCAAATGTAAATGTGAAGAAAATCAAAAACAGCAGGACGGGATCGCGCCGAAGGCTGTTCAGCTCCTTTACACCGAGGCGAAAAATATTCTTCAATCGCTTGCGCATCAGGCTTCCTGCTTTTTCAGAAAGAACGTTGCGAGCATCCAGAAGATGACACAGAAGGCAGCAAGCCAGAGATAGCTCTGGTACAGATCGGCGAAGCCAAGACCCTTGTTGAACGTGCCGCTGGTGATTTTTTGAAAGTACAGCGCCGGGAATGCATGCCCGATGATACGTCCGGCGCCTTGCAGCGTCGAAACAGGATAGAGCATTCCGGAAAAATTCAGGCTCGGAATCATCACGATGATGGCCGATCCGAAAATCGCCGCAAGCTGCGTCGAGACGAAGGAAGAAATCACCAGGCCCAGCGAAGTGGCGGCCGTGGCGAACAGGATCGCGCCGACGAAGAGCGCAAGGAAGTTTCCGGTGATCGGAACCTGGAAGAACCCCGACATCAGGATGACGAGACTGGCAAAACTCGCCATCGCGATTCCGATATAAGGCAGCTGTTTGCCGATCAGAAATTCCAGCTTGCTGGCCGGCGCTGCATATAAATTGGTGATTGATCCCAGTTCCTTCTCCCTGACGACGCCGAGCGCCGTCAGCATTGTCGCGAACATGTAGATCAACAGCATGAGGACGCCTGGTGAGATCGCGTAGACGCTCAAGAACGCCTGATTGTACCGAAAGCGCGTTTCGATATCGGCAAGCGGGGCGACGGATTGGCCGACCGGTTCCCGTCTGGAAAATTCCGCCAGATAACTGGCCAGCGCCCCTTGCACGTAGCCGCGCGACGTTTCTGCCTGAAACGTCACCGCGCCGTCGAACCAGGCGCCGATATCCGGTGAGTGGCCGGCCAGCAGATCGCGCCCGAAGCTCGGGGGGACAATGAGCGCAAACCGCAACTCCCCGCTCCGCAAGCGTTGGTCGAGCTCGGCGCGGGTGCTGATCTCGGGACGTTTGTCGAAGTAGCGGGAGCTGGAAAAATTCTCGAGGAATGCGCGACTTTCCTGAGACCGGTCCTGATCCAGGACCGCGTAGGTGAGCTTCTCCACGTCGAACGAAATCCCGTAGGCCATGGCGATCGCGAGCACGAGCGGTCCGAGCAATGCGAAAGCGATGCGAATGGGATCGCGGATCAATTCCATCGCCTCACGCCGCGCGAACGCCCACATGCGCCGCGCATCGAAGATGGAATGGGTCGCGGCGTGTGTCGCGGTCGCGGCCGGTGAAGCATCACCCCGTGGAACGTCGCTCTGCGCGTCCGTTTCATCGATGCCGGCCGCATCCTCGAGATAGCCGATGAACGCATCCTCCAGCGTCTCGGAACCGCGCGCCTGTCGCAGCGCGTCCGGAGCATCCATCGCCAGGATCTTGCCGGCATGCATGAGGGAGATACGATCGCACCGCTCCGCCTCGTTGACGAAATGGGTGGAGATGAAGATCGTCACGCCGTCCTCACGAGACAAAGCGATCAGCATGCGCCAGAATTCGTCGCGGGCCACCGGATCGACCCCCGATGTCGGCTCGTCGAGAATCAGCATTTCCGGCCTGTGGATTACCGCCACGGCGAGCTGCAATCGCTGGCGCACGCCCAGCGGCAGGCTCTCGGGCAACTCGTTGGCCACATCGACGAGATCGAAGCGCTCGATCATTTCCCGCACGCGGGCAGGGGACTCGGCTTTGGGAAGATCGAAGAGGCTTGCGTGCAGATCCAGGTTTTGGCGAACGCTGAGTTCGCCGTAGAGTGAGAACGACTGCGACATGTAGCCGACGCGCCGGCGGGTCTCCATGTCGTTCGCGTCGACCGGGTTTCCGAACAGCCTGGCCGTGCCCTCGGTGGGCGGTAGCAGGCCGGTCAGCATTTTCATGGTCGTCGTCTTGCCGCAGCCGTTCGAGCCGAGAAAACCGAAGATTTCACCGCGTTCGATCGTGACGGTCACGTGGTCGACGGCGGTGAAATCTCCAAACCGCATGGTGAGGCCGCTGGCTTCGATCGCAGGCACGCCGTCATGGGAGACTCTTGGTGGCAATTCCACCACTGTATGGCCCGCGCGTTTGGCCTCCGGCAGCAAGGCAATGAACGCTTCTTCGAGTGTCTCGCGGCCGGTGCGGATCTTCAGTTCGGCCGATGTGCCTGTCGCAAGGATTTTCCCGTCATCCATGGCGATCAGGTGATCGAACCCATCCGCCTCTTCCATGTAGGCCGTGGCCGTGATCACGCTCATGTGGGAACGGCGCGTTCGGATGCGGTCGATCAACTGCCAGAATTGTCGCCGGGACAGGGGGTCGACGCCGGTGGTCGGCTCGTCCAGGATCAGCAGATCGGGGTCATGAATGAGCGAACAACACAGCGACAATTTCTGCTTCATGCCCCCTGACAGCTTGCCGGCTGGCCGGTCCGAAAAAGGACGCAGACCCGTACTGTGCAGCAGGTCATCGATCCGCCAGGCGCGCTCGGACGCGGACTGGCCGAAAAGCCGGCCGAAAAAATCGACGTTCTCCCGGACCGATAGTGTTGGATACAGGTTACGCCCCAGGCCCTGCGGCATGTAGGCGATCCGCATGCAGGCTTCGTCACGGTAGCGGCGCCCGGCCATGTCACCGCCCAGAACCGTGACCTGTCCCGTCTGGATTTTTCGCACGCCCGCGATGAGGCCGAGTAGCGTGGACTTGCCGACGCCGTCGGGACCGATCAGCCCGATCATGCGGCCCGCGGAAACGTCAATCGAGACATCGTCAAGCGCTGTCACGGCCTCGTAGCGGTGGCTGACCGATACGAGTTGCGCAACGGGCGGCGCGACCTCAGGCATCATCAGGACTTTCCAACTCGGGTAAATTGATCTGGAGCCGTTCGGGCCATTCCGCGTTGGGCGAAATTCTGACGTAAGCCATGCCCGTGATGCCCGCTTTCACCCTCTGCGCGTAGCGTGCGAGTATTTCCGGCGGCAGGCGCACCTTGACCCGAAACATGAGCTTCTCACGCTCACTCTGGGTCTCGACGTATTTCGGCGTGAACTGGGCATCCGCGGCAACGAAGGACACGGTCGCCGGCACGACATATTGCGGTGCCGCGTCGGGAACGATGCGAGCTTCCGCACCGATCTCCAGCGGCCCGGCCTCTTCAGTCGGCAAGAAGATGGTCATGTAGACGTCCGTCAGATCAAGAAGTGTCAGGATACGGCCGCCGGCAGGCAGAACCTCTCCGGGTTGCGCGACCCGGTACTGGATGCGCCCGCTCCTTGGCGCGGTCAGCACGGAGTCCTTCATGTTCTCAGCGATGCGCTTGGTCCGAGCAGCCGCGGCGGCGACGGCGGCCTTGGCCCGTTCGATCCCCGCCTCGGCGGATCTGACCGCGGCCTCCGCTGTCAACTTCGCCGCCTGCCGTTGCTCGACCTTTTCAAGCGGCGTGTAGCCCTTCTCCCCGAGCGAGCGGGATCGTTCATATTCCTGCTCCGCCAGAGCCAGTTCACTCTTCCTCTGGGCAAGCAGTGCGATTGCCTGATCCAGCTGTTGCTCGCTTTCGTTTCCAGCCGCTTTGCTCTCCTGGAGCTGCGCCTCAAGTTCGGCGGTGTCCATTCTGGCAAGGACTTGCCCCGCCGTTACGGTAGCGCCTTCGTCGACCAGCACCTCCTTCACGCGGCCGGAAAATTTCGTCGCGATATCCACCCGTTCGGCTTCCAGGCGCCCGTTGGATTGTGCGAAACCGGCCGGCAGTTCAGCCGGCTTGAACTGGAGCCACGCGAAATACCCGCCTCCGCCGAGGAGCACCGCGCCCAAGAGCAACAAACCCAGCTTCCATCGCATGAAAAGCCCGTCCTTATCGTGGCGCCGCGGCTCCGGGGAGCCAGGCGACCTTCAATGATTGTCCCACAGGTCTAGTGCGGGATTTACCGTCATGCCTTGATCGAGCGCATATTCGCCGCGCAGCATCTTGGACCTGCAAGCTGTTGAACCGGGTAGATCTCGTCCACCATCGTGATCCGGTGACCGCGGCAGCAGGTGGTAGCGGTCTGCCTCAGCGACCCAGGCCGATCGCGCAGCCCGACCCGGAGCGTGGGGGCCACGCTGGCAGCCCGCTGTAGCAGGACCTCGCAGATCGCGATCTGCGAAGTGCCGCAATGATAACATGCGAACGGATTGTTGGTCCGAGGGTCACGTTCCAACATTCAAACACAGCTCAAACTTGACAGTTTGTGATTGATAGCTAACATAATAAGACAGGCCTGTTAAGGGTGAAAGTCATGCGATCTCTACCGAGGATGGGCATTCACCGGCCACCGTCGCGGTCGTGCGCATTCTTTCAGGTCGATGTCCGAAACTTCCATGCCGATTTTTGAATCGAGAAGGCATTGAGACGATGGCCAGACCTCCCGCATCAAGACCCCGTTGGATCATCGTCCTGGCGATTATCGCGGTCGTCTTCGGCGTGCTGACGCTTTATTCCGGCGGTGCCGTTCTTGTTAGCGACGGGCCGGAACGAGCCGGGGCTGGGGCCTACGTGCCGTTCGTGCTGTGGTTCAATGTCATCGCCGGATTGGCCTACATCATCGCCGGCATCGGCCTTTATAGTTGGCGAAGATGGGCCGTTAATTTATCGATACTTCTGGCTTTTGCAACGTTGCTGGTATTTGCTGCATTCGGTGTGCATATTATGACAGGTGGAAGTTATGAAGTGCGCACGATCGTCGCCATGACCTTGAGAAGTACGGTGTGGCTGACCATCGCGTCTTTCGCTTGGGTGTTGTGGACCAGACGAGACCAAGCGGAATGAGAGTGCCTTTCGAAGGACGTCCCATCCACGCAAGTGGGGGGCGCGGCCTCTTGCGTCTCGTCGAGAATGCCGGTCCCGACGGATTGAAGACGAACACCTCAGATCGGCAGCTCGGGTCCGTATGAGTGCAATGGCAATTTATAGGAACGGACAAGCGGAGAGACGAATGACACGACTTCCCTGGCTTCTTCTTTTTTCAGCAATTTGGCTCGGCGTCGGCTCGACGTCGTCCGTCGCCGCGGAGATTTTGACCCCGCAGCAGATTTCCCAACAGATCGTGGGCAGAAAGCTGACCGCCAGTCGCATGGGAATGAGAGTCGACATGATCTATGCGTCGGATGGCACTGTGAGCATGAAATCTCTGCTCATGTCTGGTTCCGGGAGTTGGAGCTACAGCGCAAATGGCATCTGCATGGTGATGATCAGCGGTCCACGCCGTGGCAAAACCTGTGTCACCTTCGAGCCCCTGGGTGGCGGGAAGTACGTCAATTCCGAAGGGATCACACTGACTGTTCGCGAATAGGCTCGGGGCTGGAGCGCGTGCCGCCTCGGCCAAACCAGTCTGGCTAGTTCTGAGCCGACTGCCGCGCCCAACATGGGCAACCCGAAGTCCGGCAATCCAATCATTGCCGATACGCCCGGATGCTACGTGCTTCAGAAATAGGCCAATTGACGATAAAGAAGAGGAGACAAGAGGATGATGGACAAGATCGCCGACAGAAAGCGCTCGTGGAGCATTCGGGGCGCTCTATGGCTTGGGATCGTCGCAAGTATTGCTATCGATGGCTCGGTACTGGCACAGAGCGCGGAGCCGGTTTCCCCGAAACTGACTGACACGCTTCGAGACCTACTGCGCAAGGAGATGGTTTCCATAGAGGATGCCAGCAAGCAGATCCTGTCCGCACTGGTGGCTGGGGATAACGCCCGCGTGGCGGAACTAGCCCAGCGCATCCATGACAGCTTCATCCTGCAACAGTCGATGACGCCCGAAGATAGGAAGAATCTCATGGCGGCTGTTCCAAAGGGGTTCGTTGAACAGGACCGTGCTTTTCATGCGATTTCGGCGGCGCTTACCGATGCCGCGCGGTCCGGCGACAGGGCGCAACAGCAAGAGGAGTTCGGCAAGATGATCGAGGCATGTAGCGCTTGCCACGCCGAATACGCCACAGACCGCTTTCCGAAATTCGCAGAATGAACGCGTCATCCTCCCTTCTCGCGCCCGGGCGTCAACGTATTTGAGCAGCGGACCGGGGTACGCCGCTTGGGGCGGATATTTACGTGTTTCACAAACGGGCAATCGGGTCATGGGGGCTATTGTCGACAGCATCGCAGGACGTGAGGAATGACGACAAGTCGAAAATTCGGTCTGCTGATCGCGGCTGCCGTGGCGGTTGTGTTCGGGGCGCTCACCATCTTTTCGGGCGGACGCGCGCTCTTCGGCGGGACCGCGGCCCGCGCTGCGGTGGGCGACGCTGTGCCGTTCGTGCTGTGGTTCAACTTTCTGGCGGGGTTCGCCTATGTCGCGGCGGGGATCGGCCTGATCCTGCGGCAGCATTGGGCCGTCTGGCTCTCGATCGCCATTTTGGCGGGCACCGTTCTGGTCCTGCTGGCTTTCGGGGTGCATGTGATGCAAGGCGGCGCCTACGAGATGCGCACCATCGGCGCGATGATCCTGCGCACGGTTGTGTGGGCTGCCATAGCCGCCGTGGCTTTTCGGAACATTGGGCGCGCTGCGGCTGTTTGAATGGCCTCCCTCAGTCCGGTTGCTGACCTATCGGTGCCTGGAACGATGCCTCGAAACCGTCCGCCCGACCCGGGGAGGGCGATTGCAGCGTGAGCGTCGCCTGCGCCCCGTCCGCGATGGCCCTGGCGATCGACAGGCCCAGCCCGCTGCCCTCCGATATGGCCTGCCCACGCTCGAAACGCGCCGTAAGCCGCGCCAGCGTTTCGGGCGGGACGGCGGGGCCCTCGTTGATCACGCGCAGGGTGCGGCGCGGCGTCAGGATCACCTGAACGGGGGCCTGGCTGGTGCCGTGGCGCAGCGCGTTCTCGATCAGGTTCCGGGCGAGGATCGCAAAGGCGTCGGGGTCGATATCGGATAGGACCGGTGCGTCCGACAATTCGAGGTCAATGCGCTCTTTCCCGGCGATCCCCTCAAGATCCGAGACGACCATGCGCAGCACGGGGCGCAGGTCCGTCGCGGTGTCGCGCCGCATTCGCCCGCCCTCGGCTCGGGCCAGTTGCATCAGCTTCTCGGACAGCCGCGTCAATCGCTTCAGAGCGGTTTCGATCTCGCCCGCCCTTTGGGTCACGGCAGGATCGGGGGTTTCCGCCATCAGCCTTTGAGTCTGTGCCAGCGCCGCCGCCACGGGAGTGCGCAATTCATGCGCGGCATTGGCGGTGAAGTTACGCTCGGCCTCCAGCGTACGCCGCAGCCGGTCCAGAAGCTGGTTGACGGCCTCAGCCACCGGCAGGATCTCATTTGGAAGATTGCTGTCGCCAACCTCGGATAGATCGCGGGCGCCGCGGCTGGCCAGCGCGCGGCTGAACCGGCGAACGGGCCGCAAGCTGCGCCGGACGATCACCAGCACCCCGAGAAGGCTGATCGGAATGACGACGACCAGGGGCAGTGCGAGACCAGCCAAAGCCTCGCGCGCCACGTCGGCACGGTGGCTCAATGGTTCGGCGACCGCGATGGTGATCGTCCCTTGCAGCGCCGCGTCGTAATAGAGCCGATGCGTCGCCGTCTGGCGGAAGCCCATGCCATCGAAGGCCGGAAAGACCACGTCCTCGGTTCCGTGCGAGCGCAACAGCACGCGATCTTGGTCGTCTCGAACGATGTAGGTGAAAAATTCATCGTGGCTTCGCAGGGTGGCGATGCTCTGGCTGACGCCCTGCTCTTCGCGGTCGATGATGTCCATCACTGCCAGCGGCAGGATGCGTTGTGCGGTTTCCTCGAGCGCGGAATCGAACACCTCGTTCATCTCGCCGCGCAGGATGGCTGCCGTCGCCCATGCGGTTGCCAGCCAGAGGAGGGCCAAGCCCAGTCCCAGCCCAAGCGCCAGCTGTGCCTGTAGTGAGCCGGGCCATCTCATGCGGCGCCCAGCCGATAGCCGAAGCCGCGCACCGTCTCGATCCAGTCGTGCCCCAGCTTCTTGCGCAACCGGCTGACATGGACTTCGATCGTGTTGCTCTCGATCTCGGTCTCGAATGAGTAAAGCCGTTCTTCGAGCTGCGCCTTGGACAGGATCTGCCCGGGCCGCTGCACCAAGGCCTCGAACAACATCCATTCGCGGGCGGTCAGAGGTACGACCTTGCCGCCCCGACGGATAGTTCTTGCCGCGAGGTCGATTTCCAGATCCCCCAGCGTGATCAGCGGGTTGGGGTTGCCGGAATAGCGGCGGGCAACAGCGTTCAGTCGCGCCGAGAGCTCGGACAGGTCGAAAGGTTTGACCATGTAGTCGTCGGCGCCGGCATTTAGCCCCTCGATCCGGTCGCTGATCTGGTCGAGCGCGGTCAGGATGATCACGGGGGTCACATCGCCTCGCACCCTTAAGGCGCGCAAATACGGCTGGCCGCGCCCATCGGGCAGCATCAAGTCCAGCAAGATCAAGTCGTAGACCGCCACCCCCAGATATCCGCTCGCCGCGTCAAGCCGGGTGGCCCAGTCCACGGAATGGCCGTCGGCGACGATCTGGTCGCGCACCGCGGCGCCCAGCACCGTGTCATCCTCGATCAGCAACACACGCATGTCGTTCCGGTCCCATTCGTCCTGTCGTTCCGGTATCCCCTGAGGGACTTACACGCACCTTACGTATAAATTCGGCGTCCTTCAGGTCGCCGTCAGGATAGCGCGCGACAAGGGCGCATCACCACCAGTCACGAGAGGCGGAAAGATGAAAAAATCCTTGATGACCGTCGCACTTCTGTCAGGCGTTGTCGTGACCGGTGCGGCCCATGCCGATGACGGCGATTGCAATGTTCCGATGGCCAATTGGCAACCACGCGAGGCGATCCAGAACATGGCCGAGGCGCAGGGCTGGACCGTTCGCAGAATCAAGACCGATGACGGCTGCTATGAGATCGATGGCCGCGACGCCCAAGGCCGTGAGATCGAGGTCACGGTCGATCCCGGCACGCTGGCCATCGTCGAAACGGAGTATGACGACGAGGACAACGATGACAGCCGACCGGATAGGAATGCCGCTCCCGCCGCATCAATGGCGCCGCCGAATAATGGTCTGTTCACTCCGGGTAGCAAGCCCGGCGTTGTCGTCGAATGATGACCCGCGTCTGGGATCCGGTGGTGCGCCTGTTCCACTGGGTACTGGTGGTGGTTTTTGCGATCTCCTGGCTGACAGCGGACGAGCTTCAACGGGTTCACGAAATCGCAGGCTACGTTGTGGCAGGCCTCGTCGCGTTTCGGTTGGTCTGGGGCCTTGTCGGCAGCCGCTACGTGCGCTTCGCGCAGTTCCTGCGCGGTCCGGCCACCACGCTCGCCTATCTGGGTGACATGGCGAGGGGACGAGAACGCCGCTATCTCGGCCACAACCCGGCGGCCGCGGCGATGATCGTGGCGTTGCTCGTCACGCTGTCCGGTACTGCCTTCTCCGGCTGGCTGATGGAAGAGCCGAGCCGTGTCGCGATGCTAGCCGATCTGCCGCAGATCGTGACCGCTGCCCATGCCGACGAGGAGGGCGGCAAAGTCAGGGACGGTGGAGCGGAAACGGACGGACCGCTGAAGGAAGTGCACGAGGTGCTCGCCAACTTGATGCTTCTCCTCATCGCGCTGCACCTGGGAGGCGTGGTGCTCGCCTCGTTCCGCCATCACGAGAATCTCGTCCGCGCCATGATCACGGGCAACAAGCGCGCGCCCGGCCCCAGTGATATCGCCTGATCCTGATTTTAGGTGTCGCGTGCCCCTCGACCCGGACTGAGCCCTGCCTGCGTGGCGGGGTTTTTTCCTGACACCAAGCTGAAGCAAAAACTTCGTTGCTGTCAGGAAGCTCTCAGGTGGCAGCACCAGATTGCTCGTATCGATTCAAGCAAGATCCACACTGAAAGCGAATCGAGGATCAGACACGCTTCAATCAAAGGAGAAGACCATGCACGCGTCATTCACCGTTTCTGCTGTCGCATCCGTATTTGCTGCGACGGCTTCGGCAGCTCCCCTTGAAACCCCGTACCTACTGAGCGCGGCCCATGCGGACTTCCTCACGCAGCTCGAGGAAGTTGCCGGCACACCGGGTCAGGTCGGCGGCGCGGCCCGCAACGCGGTCAATCTTCTGGGCACCCACATCGAGGCGGAGGAGAGGGCCGTCTTACCGTCCCTCGGGCTCCTCGGAGCGGTCACGGAAGGAAAGGCCGTGGCTGGGTCTCTGCCGGCATTGGCGAGCCTGCAGGCGGAACTGCCCCTGCTGATCGACGGTCAGGTAGAGGCCATCGGCGCGCTGGCAGAGCTGTACGCCGCGGGAGATGCGGGAGATGCGGGAGGCTGGCCGGAGGTATCGCGTCTTGCCGAGAGAATCATCTGGCATGAGATGAGCGACGCGGAGTTTCTCTATCCGGCCGCCATTCTCATCGGCTCTACCGCCCGCGCGGCCGAGGTCGATGCGTCTGAGAGCCAGAGCGACCCGGGGCCGCTCTACGGCCGTGACCCGATCCCGATGATGGGGCTGGGCAACCCGCACCCGCTCGACGCCCCCCAATAAACCAGCGGCGCTCGTGTAGCGGGTTCCCGTGAAGGCCGGCAGTTGCAGCCGGCCTTCCGTGATTCCGGCGGACTGCGGACAATGACCATCCGAACCGCGACGATAGTCGCCGTCCCGGCAAGAACGCCGAACCCCGTGCCGATGCGACCATTTTCGTGCCTGACGCCAAGCTGAAGCGGAAACCGCGTCGCTGTCAGGAAGCCCTCAGGTGCCGCCTCCAGATTGATCCTATCGGATCCAAGGAGACCTCGCCATGCGTAAACCTCTCGCCCTGCTTGCCACCACCACGGCGCTGACGCTCGCCATTGGCGTGTCCGCGTGGAGCGCGCTGCGAACCCCGCCCGACGGCGAGGAAAGCAGCTTCACCGCATTCGTCCACGATGGAGCGGAGTCGCTCCAGTTCCTCCTCGTCAGCGACGACGACGATGACGACCGCCGGCGGTCCAGCCACCGCGATGACGACGATGACCGTGATGATGATGACGACGACGACGGCGGGCCCAACCCCGCGCCGGCCAAGTCGGTCGCGCCGCCGCAGAACCCTCTCTTCGGCAACGGCGCCCCGCCACACGTCCAAGTGAACTGACCCCGGCCCGTCGCCCCCGTCCTCACCCCTCAACGACAAGGCAGAACCCGATGAAATTCGTTCTAGCAACGCTCGCGCTGACGACCGCGCTGACGCTTCCCAGCCTCGCCGTGGCGCGCCCAGTTGTGCTGACCACGACGCTCAACACCTATGGCGGTGATGGCGCCTATCTTGCTTACTATGTCACCGATGCGCAGGGCGCATATGTCGGCAGTCTCTGGATGGCTGGCGGCAAGTCGAAGTACTACGAACACCTCTCGGACTGGTATCGCGCCACTGGAGGCGATGCCGCCCAGATCAACGGCATCACCGGCGCCAGTGTGGGCGCCGGACGCGAGCTGTCGATTACGCTCGACCTGGCCGATGCGCTGTTCGATGCGGGATACACGCTGCATATCGACGCGGCCGTCGAGGACATGCGCGACAGTCCGAACGAGGTGGCTGTGCCGCTGACGACGGCCGGCGCCAGTACGCCGGTGCGCGGGCGTCGCTACATCGCCAACTTCAGCTACGGCATGTGAGGAGGCGAGGTCATGCTCCGCGCGCTCCATCGCTGGCCGGGTCTCGTGGCTCTGGCTCTCGTCACCGTTCTGGCGCTCAGCGGGGCGGCGCTGTCCGTCTTTCCGGCGGCGGAGCGCCTCGCTGCGCCGCAGGCGGAAGCCGGTCTGACCGTGGCCGACCTCGCTTTACGCATCCAGGCTGTCTATCCTGGCGTCGAGCAGATCCGCCGCGCACCGTCCGGCCGGATCACCGCCTACTGGTTCGACGCCGGCACGCCGGGCGCCGCGGTCATCGATCCGGCCACGGGAGAGGGGATCGCTTCGGCTGACCCCAATCAGACCGAGCGCTGGCTGACCAACCTGCACCGGTCCCTGTTCCTCGGGGACGGCGGACGCATCACCATGGCGGCGGCCGCTTTGGCGATGCTCGTCCTTTCAGTTTCCGGGGCGCTTCTGGTCGCGCGGCGGGCAGGTGGGTGGCGCCGCTGGTTCTCCCCGCTGCGCGGTCCGATGCCAGGCCGCCTGCATGTGGAGATCGCCCGCGTCGCGGTGTTGGGCCTCGCGCTCTCTTCCGCCACCGCGCTCTGGATGACGGCCTCCACCTTCGATCTTTTACCCGACGGCGGAGTGCCGCTTGCCGTCCCGTCCGAGATGAGCGGCGAAACTGGCGTGGCGCTCGGTGCGATCGACCTGCTCGGCGGAACCCCGACCGCGGAACTTCGCGAACTGAACTTTCCCTATCCCGGCGACGCAACCGATATCTTCACGCTGAAGACCGACCGGGGCATCGGGTATCTCGATCAGGGCACGGGCGCACTGCTTGGCTGGACTGACCTGACCGGGTGGGAGCGCCTCTCGGAAACGATCTACATGCTGCACACCGGCCAAGGAGCGGCAACGCTGGGGCTGGTGCTCGGGCTGATGGCTCTCGGCGTGCCGGTGATGGGCGGAACCGGGATGGTGCTGTGGTGGGCGGGGCGGCGGAGCAGGCCGCAGATCCACGCCAACCAGCCAGCTTCCCGGGCCGAAACGATCATTCTGGTCGGCAGCGAGGGTGGCAGCACATGGAGCTTTGCCGCGACGCTGCACAAGGCGCTGACGGATGCGGGCCAGAGCGTTCATGCTGCACCGATGTCGGCCTTCGATCCGGCCGGCTACACCCGCGCGCAGCAGATCATCGTTCTCGCCGCAACCTATGGCGACGGCGATGCGCCGGCATCGGCCAGAGGGTTCCTCGACCGGGTCGCGCAGCTCGATGCGCCGCCCGCCGCAGCTTTCGCGGTGCTGGGTTTCGGCGACCGCAGCTTCCCGGCCTACTGCGCCTTCGCCCGCGCCGTTGCCGAGACTGCCGAGGCGCGGGGCTGGAAGATGCTGCTGCCGTTCGACACGGTCGACCGCCAGTCGCCGCAGGATTTCGCCCGCTGGGGCCGGGCGCTCGGCACCGCCATGGAGATCGAACTCGAGCTCGGCCACCAGCCGGTTCTGCCGGCGACAGAGGCGCTGACCCTGATCTCGCGCCGCGACTACGGGGCCGAGGTGCAAGCGCCGACCGCAATCCTGCGCTTCGCCCCGCCCACGGCCTCGCTCTGGAAGCGCGTGCTCGGACGCGGCTTCGGAGGCTTTCGGCCCGGCGATCTTCTGGGCATCGTCCCCGACGGATCCGCCGTGCCCCGGTTCTACTCGCTCGCTTCGGGACGCGGCGATGGCTTCGTCGAAATCGTGGTCAAGAAGCACCCCGGCGGTCTTTGCTCCGGGCAGCTTCTCGACCTGCAACCGGGCGACAGCATGCCGGGCTTCATACGCCGCAACCCCGCGTTTCGGCCCGCGCGAAACCACAAGCCGATAATCCTCATCGGCGCTGGGACAGGCATCGGACCACTTGCCGGATTCGCGCGGGCCAATCGGCGCGCCCGGCCGATGCACCTGTGGTTCGGCGCCCGGCACCCCGACAGCGATTTTCTCTATGGCACGGAGATCGCCGGTTGGCGGACGGAAGGCCGGCTTGCCTCTATCACGACCGCGTTCTCACGGACGGAGCAGCGGGCCTATGTCCAGGATGCGCTGCGAAGGGACGCCCCGAAGGTCGCGCGACTGATCGCCGACGGCGCGCAGGTGCTGGTCTGTGGCGGACGCGACATGGCTGCGGGGGTGGCGGAGGCGCTGACGGATATCCTGACCCCGCAGGGTTTGACACCTGCGATGTTGAAAGCGGAGAATCGCTATGCCGAGGACGTTTATTGATCTGGTTCGCCACGCGCTGAATGGGCCAACCATGGGCACCCGCTGGTCGGCGCTATTCGATGCATCGCCCGCTACGGACCCCGTTCCGATCCGTTGCGCGTTGGCCGAAAGCGTGGGCCTGGTGGATCGCCAGATGTCCACCTGGAAGCCCGATAGCGACCTGATGTGTGTCAATCGCGCGCCGGTGGGTGAATGGGTTTCGGTCCCTCCCGAACTGATGGAGGTTTTGGCCCGTGGCCTCGAGATCGGGCGGCTGTCCGATGGCGCCTTCGATATCGGCATGGGCGATGTCGTCACCGCCTGGGGGTTCGGGCCGCAACATGCGGACCCACAGGCGATGCGGGTAGCCCTGGGCAGGGCCCACGCCTTGGCGCATGAGGTTCTCGAGCTTGACGGCGATGCGCTGAGGGTTCGCAAACACGCGCCCATGACGCTGGACCTGGCGGGCATCGCCAAAGGTTACGCCGTCGATCGCATGATGGCGGTGCTGGGACGCTTCGGGATCACGGATGCCCTGGTGGGGCTCGATGGCGAGATGCGCGCATGCGGTCAGCGCTCCGATGGCCGCCCCTGGACGGTGGCGCTGGAGCGGCCCGACTTTGAGGAGCGCGCGCCGCTCTCGATCCTGGAACTGGCGGATTGCGCAGTCGCGACATCCGGTGACTACCGACACTGGCTTGATGTTGGCGGACGGCGCTTGTCCCACACCATGGATCCGGCCCGGGGCGGCCCGGCCACGGGATCGCCGGCATCGGTCACCGTGCTGGGGGAAAGCTGCATGGACGCGGACGCCTGGGCAACGGCTCTCATGGTGCGGGGCGCAGGCGCAGGGCTGGAGATCGCACGACATCACGGGCTGAAAGCGATTTTCATCGAACGTGTCGGCGAAACCCTGCGTCAGAGCCGCGTCGGCTGGATGGACGGGAAGGAGCATCCGGCTGCGCACTCACCGGTCGCGTTGACGCCTGAAGCAGACCCGCAGTGGCGTGAAACTTCCCTTGTGGATCGTCGCTGATGGCGCGTCAGCCATGCAAGGTCGCGGGCGTGGGCGCTGGCCAACAAGATCGCCCGCGCGATCTGGGCGCTTCTCGTCGCGGGCGGCATATATCGGGCGCCGGTGATCATGGCGAAAGCGAGCGGCAAGGTGCCAAAGCGTGATGAACCTAAGGGGCGATGCCTTGATGCCAAACAGACCGTCAGAGGCACTGCGCCTTCGAGCGCGGGAAATTGAATAGGCGATCAGTGTCGCGGATACCGGAACCGCTCGCGGCGCTCACCCGATCAGCGCTTTCAGATGCGCGACGACGCTGCGAGCGAGCGCCGTGGGTTCGTAGCCGCCCTCAAGCATGGAGAGCACGCGGCCTTCGCCATGCGCGCGTGCGACGCCAAGAAGCTTGTCGGTCACCCATACGTAGTCGGCCTCCGTCAGGCAGAGATCCGACATGTCGTCTAGAATATGGGCGTCGAAGCCTGCCGAAATGAACACCATCTGCGGTGCGAAGCGTTCGAGGGCAGGGAGCCAATGATCGGTAACCGCTTCGCGAAACTCCGGCCCGGTCGCGCCGGCGGCAAGCGGGATAGCGACGAGGTTGGGCGTCTCGGATGCATGGCCGGTAAAGGGATAGAACGGGTGCTGGAAGGACGAGCAGAACAGAACCCGCTTGTCATGCTTGAAGATTTCCTCCGTGCCATTGCCGTGATGAGCGTCGAAATCGATGATCGCGACACGCTTCAGCCCATGCGCATCGAGCGCATGGGCTGAAGCGACGGCAATGTTATTGAACAGGCAAAAGCCGAGCGCCGCGCCCGCCTCGGCATGGTGGCCCGGCGGGCGGACCGGACAGAAAACCGGGCCGGCCTCGCCGGAGAGGATCAGGTCGACGCCGAGGACACCGGCGCCAGCCGCCCGTTGCGCCGCGCGCAAGGTACCGGGCGACAACACTGTGTCACCGTCGATCGCCACCAAGCCGGCGGCGGGCGACGTGGCTTCGAGCCGGTCGAGATAGACCGGTTCATGCACGCGCTCGAGCTGGGCGCGGGTGACAAGCGGTGCGTCGTAATGCCGAACCACGAAATCGAGGCCGGATGAAATCATCTGGTTCGAAATCGCGTCCAGACGCCCGCGCGTATCGGGGTGGAGTGGCCCGGCGTCGTGTTCCAGGCAGTCGGGGTGCGAAACGATACCGAGCATGCCTCAGAGCGCCCGCTCGACGAAGACAAGCCCGGGGTCGTCGGGATCGGGACTTTCCGAGAAACCGAGTTCCGCCATCAGTTGCAGCATCGAGGCGTTGCGCGCCAGCACCGTGCCCTCCATCACGGCCAGGCTGTGCTCGTCGCGCGCCGCTTCCATCAGCGCCTTCATCAGCCGCGTGCCGATGCCCTGCTTCTGCACCTCGTCAGAGACCACGACGGCGAACTCGCAGCTTGTCATATCCGGATTGATGACGTAGCGCGCGACGCCTTGCTGACGTGGTCCGCGCGGACCTTCGGTCATCGCAACCAGTGCCATCTCGCGGCGATAGTCGATTTGCGTGAAACGCACGAGCATCTCCTGCGAAAGCTGGTTCAGCGTGCCCATGAATCTGAACTGCCTGGCTTCCGGCGAGAGTTCGCGCACAAAGGTCTGCTCGCTTTCGGCATCCTCCGGGCGGATCGGCCGGATGGTCAGTGGAGTGCCGTCGGAGAGGTGCTCCTTCCAGACGAGATGGCGCGGGAACGGATGGATCGCGACATGGTCATACGGACCGCTGCGCGCCGGCGGTCGGGCGATGCCGATGCGCGCATCGACGGCGATGACGCCATCGCGACCGGCAAACAGCGGGTTGATGTCGAGTTCCGTCACCTCGGCTAATTCGCAGACGAGATCGGAAATACGCAACAGCACCTCGACCACCGCCTCCCGGTCCACCGCCGGGCGGTCGCGAAAGGCGTCGAGCAGGCGCGACACCCGTGTGCGGTTGATCAGTCGATTTGCCAGAACCGCGTTCAGCGGTGGTAGCGAGACGGCGCTGTCGCGCAGCACTTCGACCATCGTGCCGCCCGCTCCGAACAGGATAGTCGGACCGAACACCGGATCGCGGCTGGCACCGATGACAAGCTCGCGCGCGTCCTCCACATGGGCCATGCGCTCAACCGTGACGCCGAGAAAAGCTGCATCGGCGCGTGTTTTCGCTATCCCCGCGGCGATTTCCCGGAAGGCAAGCTTGACGTCGGCTGCATTCATGATGTTGAGGCGTACGCCGCCGACGTCCGACTTGTGGGTGATGTCAGGTGAGTTGACCTTCATCGCGACCGGAAAGCCGACCGTCTCGGCGGCGATCACCGCGGCGGCCGGGGTTGCGGCCTCGATGGTGATGTTGATCGGAATGTTGAAGGCATGCAGCAGAGCCTTGGATTCGATGTCCGAGAGCATGCTGCGCCCCTCGCTGAGTGCGCCGGCGATAATCATCCGCGCTCCGCTCAGATCCGGCGAGAAGGCGTTGCCGGGGCCAGGGGTTTCCAGCGCCAGTTTCCGGTGCCGGTAGTGCTGGGCCAGATAGGAGAATGCCTCGACCGCACGCTCGGGCGTGGTGAAATCGGGAATGCCGTTTTTGCTCAGATGGAAGCGTCCCTCGGCGACCGAGCTTTCGCCCATCCAGCAGGCGATCACCGGCTTGGTGGGTTTTTCGGCGAGGGCCGAAACAACCGCTTCCGCGACCGCAGTCGCGTCGGTCATCGCCTGAGGTGTGAGCATCACGAGCAGACCGTCGAAATTCGGATCGGCGAGGGCAGCCTTCACCGCGGCCTTAAACTGGTCGGGCGCGGCGTCGCCGAGAATGTCGATCGGGTTGGCGCGCGACCAATAGGGCGGCAGGATATTGTCCAGCGCCGTGACGGTGGCCTCCGACGGAGCGGCGAGGTCAACGTCCATGTCGCCCGCGCGATCCGCGGCAAGAACGCCCGCGCCTCCGCCATTGGTGACGATGCCAAGCCTGTTGCCTTTCGAGCGTTTGTTGGCCGACAGGATCTCGGCCGCGGCGAAGAGTTGGCCGAAGGTGCGGGCCCGCACAGCCCCGGCGCGCGCAAGTGCGGCATCGAAGACCTCGTCCGATCCTATCAGCGCGCCTGTGTGGGTGTGGGCGGCCGTCGAACTCTGGTTGTGGCGGCCGGCCTTCAACACAATGACCGGCTTTGTGCGTGCTGCGGCACGTAGCGCGCTCAGGAACGACGGCGCATTGCGCACACCCTCGACGTAGAGAAGGATCGCCTCGGTCTTCGGGTCGACGGCAAGGAAATGCAGGGCATCGCCAAAGTCGATGTCAGCTGAGTTGCCGAGCGAGACGATCGCCGAAAAGCCGAGATGATGTGGCGCGGCCCAGTCGGCGATGGCCGAGCAAAGCGCACCGGATTGCGAGATCAGGGCAAGACGGCCCCGCGGCACGCCGGAATTCAGGAAAGTTGCGTTCAACCCGAGCCAGGGGCGGACAAGTCCGACGCAGTTTGGACCGAGAAAGCGCATGTTCGCGCGGCGCGCGGCGTCGAGCAGTTGACGATGCAGCCGCTCGCCTTCCGCACCAGCCTCCACGAAGCCCGCCGACAGGACGATAGCATTTCTGATGCGCTTTTCGCCACAATCCGCGATGATCTGCGGGATCGTGCGCGCCGGCGTGGCAATGACCGCCAGATCGATGTCGCCGGGCACGTCGAGGATCGAGCTATAGCATGTCACTCCACCGACTTCTTTATGCTTTGGATTGACCGGAACGAGTCGACCCTTGAAGTCTCCGGTGGTCAAATTCGACCAGACCTTTGCCCCGACACTGTTTTTTGCATCGCTGGCGCCGAACAGGGCGATGGATTCCGGATTGAAAAGTCGATGAAGTGGACTTCGGTCGAGAAGGGCTTGCATGGCGTCGCACCTTTGGGCGGGGATCGCGCGGTCAACGGAGAGGCAGAATGACCAAGCTCCGACCGGCCGGAGCGCGGCTTGGCGTGATTTCGCTGCGATGGTATCCGCCCGGCATGACGGAACGTTGATCTTTATCAAGCAAGCAAGGCGATTTTACCGCAGCGCGGACCAGCCTTTGGGACGCTGACGGCCGTTCTTTCGCTGCAAGAATATTGCGCCGCCGCATTGTCCGGCCGTCGATATTCCCGAGCATTTCCGGAGGATGCACGATCCGTGCGAAGTGCCCTCGCGCGAGAATATCGGTGAAGCGCGGATTGGGAACGCCCGCCGGACTTTAGAGTTGGTCCGGAAAGTTATTCATTTCAAACAGAACCTTCGGATCATGAAGCGGATAGACGCCAGTTTGAGGAAGGCGAGCGCGTTGCGCGACAGGTTCTCGAAGTCTTTGGACAGCCTGCGGCTCCGTCTACTCTATTTGAGTTTCAGCCATCATATCTCCCAACGCATTCGTTGAACCGGCTCTGCACTAGATCGCTCCGCGCATAGGATTGACGATCTCAACTCCGACAAAGTCCTTTTCATTGTATGTTACTACCACGCAGTCGTTCGCACCTGCGACAGCAGCGATAATCATTTCGAGCCCACCGCGCGGCTTACCGGCCGCTTTCCCGCCGCCATCAGCTGCGCCCAGATGAGGCCTGCTTTGTCGTCGAACGACAGGATGCGGCCCGCAAACAGAGCCTGAGGCTAGGAAAAACAATATCTTATGTCACTCGCAAACAATCGAGTGGGAATGATTTTTGCTCATCCGGCGATATCCGAAGCTACGCTACGATACGCTATAACGCATTGATAAGAAGCCAAGAGCTTCCGGGAATTCGGCGAAAAGTGGCTCGTGAATGCGCCGATGGCCGACAGCACGCGGGCCATGCGGCGCTCGATCTTCGAACGGGAGTTACTATCAGTTTGGCGCAATCGGCTCCTCACGGAGATTACGCCGGACGACCTACGCGCCCATTGCGGGAAGATCGTTGAGCGCGGGGCGCCCGCAACGGCGATCCATGTGCGCGACATCCTTAAGCAAATTTACGGATTTGCCCTGTAGGTCAACCGAAAGAAGCGTCGCCCTCCGAAGCCGAAGGTCACAGGTTCGAACCCTCTCGGGTGCACCATTCCTGACTCCCAGTGGGTACGGCCCGTCCTCCGTCATTGTGAGTTGCTTCCGCAGAAAGCTTCGCTGCGAGATCGGGATCGAACGCTTCGATGAGACCGCGCTCCACCACCGTCATCAGGCGGCTGATCCGTTATCGCGCGTTCGCCAGCTCTTCCTCCATGCGCAGCAATCGGACCCGTAAGTATGCGAGGAGATGAAAGCTTCGGGTTACGGCTGCGCAGCGATGCCTGGACCGCCTCGAAGCGCCGGGGGGGCGACGATCGCGGGACAGGACACGGTAACATGATCCTCCTTCGGCCGAGGAATACGGGGACAGGAAAGCCGCCATCACACGGAAGCCATTTCCACGATTGGCTTGGCCAAACCAGCCACTGGCGGCAGCGGCTGTTCGTCGACGACCGCATCGATGATGCGCCGATAGTCGCACCCATGCTTGATAGCGAGGGCTTTCCACCAGTCGTCGGTGTCGAAGATGGTGCGTGCGCTGGCCGCATGCTCCAGCGCCAGCTCCTGGTCTCCGAGCGCCGCATAGCACTGGCTGACATACAGGTGGCCGAAGCCGTGATCGGGATATTTGTCGACGACGTTCTTCATGTAGTGCAGCGCGATGTCATGCCGCCCGATTCTGATGTTGTAGTTCTCGACGAAATTGACCCGCAACTGGGTCTCGTAGGCGAACGCCTCGAGCTTGACCGGATCGATGCCGGGCGCCCGGATTACCGACTTGGTCGCCACGAAGTTCTCGTTGCCGGCGTCCTCGATATAGCCGTTCTCGACGCATATATCATAGAGCCTGCTGCCGAAGATCGGGATCGCCAGATAGACATGGATCCAGTCGAACCCGTTTTCCAGCAGCATCTCCAGCGTTTCCTGGCGGTGCTCATCAAGCTCGCCGGGCAGGCCGGTGACGATGAACACATGCGATCGCACACCGTGCTTGCGCAAGGCTTCGACCGCGGGCCTGATCAGTTTCTTCTTCAGCGGCTTCTTGATGATGTTGTTGAGCACATGGTTAGACCCCGATTCCACGGCCAATGCCACCGCCGAGACCCCCGCCGCGGCCAGCAGTTCGGCCATGTCGTCGTCGATCGCATAGACTGCGGCGCCATTGGGAAACTCGCAGCGGATGTCGAGCTTCGCCAGCTCCCGCAGCAGCCGTTTGGCGCGCTCCTTGTCATGGAAGAAGTGGTCGTCCTCCAGCATGAGAACGGTCATGCCGAAATCGTCGCGCATGCGCCTGGCATCCGCGACCACACGTTCGACCGACATGAAGCGGACATCGCGGCCATGCAGCGAGGGATTGGAGCAAAACACGCACAGGAATGGACAGCCGCGCGAGGTGTGGATCGCCATTTCCCGCTTCGGCTGGTCGGTGTAGCGCTTGTCGATCCCGCGCTGGTTGTAGTTGTCGAGATCAATGATCGAATAGTTCATCGGTGGGATGTCATCGAGATCAGCGATGAAATCGTGGGCCGGCGCCTTGCCCCTGGCAATTGCCGGCCGGTCGATCCAGGCACGGTGGTTCGCGATGACCTCAGCCGGATCGTCTGAATTGATCAGCGCCTTGAGCGGCAGTTCGCCCTCGCCCTTGCAGATGGCATCGAGATCGGGACAGGTGTCGAGCATCAGCTTGTAGGCCGCCGAGGGCAATCCTCCACCGGCGATGGTGAGGATATCCGGGTCGAAATCCTTGGCGACTTTCACCAGCCGCTGGATATATCCGAAGGACGAGTTGAACAGCGCCGAAATGCCGACGATGTCGGGTTGGAAATCCTCCAGAACCGCTTGCAGCTCGGCATTGAAAACCGCCTCGTGCGAATCCACCGTCTGGGTTTCGACCAGTCGCTTTAGCGTGACATTGAGGTCCACCAACCGCATGTCGCCAAGCTGAACGCAATGTTCGACCAGATAGGCCTCCATCGACAGGATCCCGTAGGGGATCGTGAAGGCGGGCAGCACGGCGGCGCGATGCTTGTCGAGATAGTCGTTCGCGTTGAAATAGGGGGGAATGATGAAGAGCAGCTTTTTCACTGGTCGGACTCCCGATGTCCTGGAGGGGCGGTGATGGCCTGGAGCCACGGCATGGTCCACGTCCGACTTGCGATCAGCGGTTGGGCACACATCACGGCGTCGCTACTGCCATGATCGTCAGACCCGGTCGCCGCTCCTGATGGCCGCACCATGCGCGGCTTGCCCCGCCCCGTCCATCGCCTTTCGGCGTACCGCGAACCGAGCGGCCCGGTCCAATCGACTGCGAAACAACACCGCGAAAGTGACGAGGTCGGCGGAAGTGCCGGCGAGAACGGCTCCGCCCCTGAGGGGAACATCTGTCGCTTCGGAGGCAGCATGGCGGATGGCTCCGATGCGATCGCTGCCTGCTCCGTGTCGGACGACAGATTGGGAAAGACACCGGGGCCGACGACCCCAGTTCGACGGCAAGCGCCTGATGTCAGGTCGCATGACAGGCTGGTGTGACGCTGAACCTTCGCGTCCGGACCAAAGGGGACGTATCCCTGCGTGACGTTCGGCAGACATGGTTTTACGGTCGGCCGGGTCAAATGGGCGCGGTCTCCGACCCTCCTGGCGCGAGGGGGGGAGGATGGCGGTGGCGGTCGAATGCGATCGTCTCTCCCATTGTAGCTGAAGGCTACGCGCTCGGTCATCCTGACGAAGTTCTGATGCAGGACCGAACGTCTCGCGGTCGTTCGCGTCGATCCCGGATTCAGAGCCGTGCCGCGTGGATATCCCACCAGTTTGTCCTCGGTGCGAGTCGGCGCCCCGACCGGTCGCGCACAGTCCTCGCATAGAGCTCAACGAACTCCCGCTTGGCCAACCAGTGGCCCGGCACATCCTCGGCGAACGGTCCCGAGGATGACGCGGGAAAGTCGTAGTCGATTTCCGTATCCCGCATCTCGGCCACCGTAGACTGATCCAGCAGCTTGAAGCCGTCATACCCAACAGCGGCCAGTATTTCGATGTAGTCGAAGCCGAAGCGGCAATCCTCGACGCTCACGTAGGAAGGCTTGGTGGGTTGCTCCCGCAATTGGTCCAGCACCAGCCCGTCCACGCCCTCGACGTCGATCTTCAGGTAGAACGGCGAGCCATGGCGCTTGAACAGGTCGCCGAGAGTCACGGCGGGCACGTCCACCGGGTGGGTCGCCGTGTCGTCGCGCCCCGCCCAACCGGGCTCGATGCTGCTCCAATGATCGTTGTCGTCATTGACATGGAAGGTCACGATGCCGGAGGTCTTCCAAATTGCGGCTTCGACGAGCGTCAGACGCTTGGCGGCAATTTCAGGGGCAAACCGTGTGCGGCCGGCGGAGGCGAGTCGCGGGTTCGCCTCCAGCGCAACGACATCGTACCCCTTGGCGAGATAGTAGGCTGTGTCGTCGCCATTGTTCATGCCGAGATCCATGACGAGACGATTGGTGGCGGCCGATACGGTCATGGAACGAGCCTCTCTTTGGGAAGGGCATAGAGCACGGCGCCCGTGCCGCACCAGGCATGGGTGCGCATGAAAATTGCGTAATCGGGCATATTCCGCATCAGCCAGCGCGGCGTTTCGATCAGGCCGGCAGCGTCGTGATAGACAGTCAGCGCGACGAGCGGTCGGCACCGGTGCAACGTCTCCCGCGCGCCGATAAGAGCGGCGAGCTCCGCCCCCTCCAGATGCAGCTTGATGAACGTCACGTCGAGGTCTAGCCCGTCCAAAGGCTCGCTGGAGCGCAGAACCTGACCTGTAACGGCGATCTGCGATGCATAGCCGAGACCATCATGAAAGCGGACCGGCTCGCGCCGCGCGCCAAGCACGGCGTCGACCACATGGATGCGGTCCCGCAGCTGCGGAGGAAGCCCTTCGACATAGGATCGAAGCGCGGCCCGGCTGGCTTCGTCGGGCTCCACGGCCCAGACCGTCGAGAAGACACCTTCGGTTTCCGCCAGCAGACGGGCGGTGACGCCGCCATGGTGGGCGCCGGCATCGAGGAAGCGTTCGTCGGGGCGCAGGGCCGCCTTGATCTCGGGGATGAAGAAGCGCTCCCGCGGGGCAACCGGGGCACCCGCGAAGTCCCACTCCTGCCGCCCGAGACGCCAAGCGGCAAAGCGCAGGTAATGCGCTCGGGAAGCATCGTCGGCGAAGGCCGCCAGCACAAGGTCGGCTTCTTCCAGTTCCAGCTCGGAGAGCTGAGAGGCGAACCAGCCATTGCTCAGTGGATGGCGGTCGCGGAAGGCCTCGGCCACGTCATAGACGGGCACGATGGTGGTCCAGCCCTGGTCGTTGAGCACTTTGTGCAAAGGCGCGTAGGGGCTTGTGACGATGGAGATTGCGAGCAACGTCTTCGCCTTCACCTCCTTCGACACGGTCTCGGGCGCATGCACCGGGATGCCGGCCCAGGCCGGATCGTTTGCATGCGCCTCGGCGTTGCGGTCGACAACGCCTGCGATGGGCTGGCCGACCGCATCGAGATGACTGCGGGCCAGCTTGCCCAGATCGCCGGCACCATAGAGCCAGAGCGGACGGTTGCCGGGCACCACGGGACTGCCGCCGGGCGCGGCAGCATTGACCGCCCGGAGCAAAGCAGAAGCTCCGCTGGAGTGAGGCATGGTGTCGAAATGGCGGCTGACCCGGTCATCGCGACCGGGGGATGCAGCGGGGCAAACAGAGGTCACGTCACCCACCTTTCGCGCAGCCGCGACAGCCGGTTCTCCCAATTACGCTGTCGCACCTCGGCCCAATCCCTTTCTCGCGCATTTGACTGCTCCGCCTGGAGTTCCCAGGCTCGGCGGGCTATACGGCGTCATCAATCTGCGGCTTTTGTCGCCGCAGTCTACCGAACGGCACCCTGAACGCGCTCCCTGCCGCAAACCTTGTGGCGCTTGCGCGGGGGCCACAGTGATTCCCGCCATGGGCCATCTGGCCGGTGGCAGGGTGATCACGATACAGCAATGCGAACGGCAGCGCCGCCATGCAGACTGAACCTCGGCCCGATACCGACTGTCCCGCCTCAATGCGGCCGGGCTCGCTTCCCGCCAAGACAGTTTTGCTCACTGGCGCCACTGGCTTCGTCGGACGGCAGATCCACCGCGCGTTGAGCGAGAACGGTCACAGCGTGCGGGTGGTGCTGCGCACTGGCACTGGCGGCCGGCTGGCCGCAGAAGCCGACATTATCGAGACCGAGGACCTGTTCGCGGAAGAGCCGGCGTTCTGGTCTAAGGCGAGCGCCGGGGTGGACACCATCATCCACGCGGCATGGTTTGCGACCCCCGGCATTTATCTTCACGCGCCGGAAAACCTCGATTGCGTTCGTGGCAGCCTGGCGCTGGCGCGTGGGGCCGCGTCTGCCGGTGTCGGCCACGTCATCGGCATCGGGACCTGCTTCGAATATGCGCTGCCATCTTCGCATCTGAGCAGCGACTCGCCGCTCGGACCAACGACACTCTACGCTACGGCAAAGCTCGCCCTGCTCCAGATCGTCCAGCCTTTTTTCGCCGGGACTGGGACCACGTTATCATGGGCGCGGCTGTTTTATCTTTATGGCGAGGGGGAGCACCCCAGTCGTCTCGCCGCTTATGTCCGCCAGCAGATCGATCGCGGCCAGGTGGCCCGGCTCTCATCGGGCACGCAGCTACGGGATTTTCTCGATGTCCGCGCAGCCGGTGCCATGGTGGCGCAGGTGGTTGACACAGGCCAGCCTGGCGCAATTAACATCTGCTCTGGTCGCGCCGTTACCGTTCGGCAGCTCGCCGAGCGCGTGGCGGACGCAATGGGGCGCCGTGACCTGCTGGAATTTGGCGCCGCCGAGCCGCGGCCAGGAGATCCGGCGGTGGTCGTCGGAGTGTGCAACCTGGTGTCGGCCGGAAACTGAGGACAAGTCCGAATTCATGAAGGCAGAGATCAAGCCGCGCATAAACCTCGACGACCGGACGGCGCTCGAGACCGTCATTCCGCTCGAGACGCCCTTCGTCGTCTTCGTCGATCCCGCCAGCTCGTGCAATTTCCAGTGTACGTTCTGCCCTACCGGCCATCGCGACATGATCCGCGAGACCGGTCGCTACCAGGGCGCCATGAAGTTCGACGTATTCACGAAGATCGTCGACGATCTCGCCGAGTTTGAGAAACCCATCAAGGTGTTGCGGTTATATAAGGACGGCGAGCCGTTCCTGAACAAGCGCCTCGCCGACATGATCGCCTATGCCAAGGCGAGCGGGTATGTGGACTATATCGACACCACCACCAACGGAACCTTCCTGACCCCGGAACGCCTCGGCCCGGTACTGAAAGCCGGCCTCGACAAAATCAACATTTCCGTCGACGGCATGACGCGCGAGCAATACAGGCGCTTCACTGGCTTCGATTTCGACTTCGAAGGCTTCGTCACGAACGTCAAATGGCTCTACGAAAACAAGGGCCAGTGCGAAGTGGTGGTCAAGATCCCCGGCGAGCTGATCACCGAGGCGCAGCGGCAGGAATTCTTTGACACCTTCGGCGACCATTGCGATCGCATCTTCATTGAAAACTTCGCGCCTTGCTGGCCGGAGTTCGACATCGAAGCCCACACGGGAGTCAAGATCACTCAAGGGATCTACCAGCAGCCGGTCGCGACGACGCAGACCTGTCCCTACATTTTCTATGGTTATTCGGTGAATGCCGATGGGCTCGTCAGTTCCTGCTTTCTCGACTGGGGGCGCAAGCTGATCATTGGCGACGTCAGGACGACGTCGATGAAGGCGATCTGGAATTCCAACGCTATGAACGCGCTGCGCCTGCAGCACTTGGAAGGCAAGCGTTGCGAAAATAACGTCTGCAGCGGTTGCGGCCAACTCAGTCACTGCCTTCCGGACAATATCGATCCCTATCGAGTCGAGCTTCTGGCCAAATTCAAAGCAGAGGTCACGCTCGATCCTGCGATCGCGGCGCCCGGCGGACGGCGGCCGATATTGGAAGCGGCTGAGTGAACATCCTCCACATCTGCGCTCATCTTGGTGGCGGCGTCGGCAAGGCCCACGCCGTGCTGGCCGAAGCCAGCCGAGACGAGCCTGCGGACGGAGGGCGTCACCTGTGCCATACATACGTTCTCCTGGAAGAGCCGCGCGACACTACCTTCGTCAGGCGCATCGCGGAGGCTGGCGGGCACATTGTTGTCCGCCCCGGCAGCATGCGGCTTTGCGATCTGGTGGAAGCGGCGGATGTGGTGCAAGTGGAATGGTGGAACCATCCCCGTGTCTATCATTCGCTCGCCACCACACCCCTCCCGGCGATGCGTCTGGCGCTATGGGTCCATATTTCGGGTCTTGGCCAGCCGCTCATTCCGGCTGGCCTTTTGGCTGAGGCGGATCGTACGCTCTTCACCTCTCCCTGCTCACTGGAAGCGACCAATCTCTTGCCGTTGGTGGAGGCACGACCGGAGGTGTTCGGCATCGCTAATTCGGGCTTCGGCTTCGCCTCGACCCAGCGCCGGGTGAGCCCCTGGCACCCTTTGCGCTACGGCTATCTCGGCACGCTCGATTTCATCAAAATGCACCCGGCTATCTTCGATGTGATCGATACGATGGACGGTGACATTCGCGTCTCCATGTGGGGTCACCTTGACCCAACGGGGGAGGTCGCGGCCCGCGCCGCCGCTATGCGATATCCCGAGAGAATTCGGTTCGAGGGCTATGCCAACGATCCGCGCACGGTCCTGAAAGGGATCGACGTCTTCTTTTATCTCCTGAGCCCAGGCCACTACGGCACCGGCGAGAACGCACTGGTTGAAGCCATGTCGATGGGAGCTACGCCCATCGTGTGGGACAACCCGGCCGAACGAGATATCGTGTGCGATGGCCGTAACGGCTTCGTCGTGGGGGATGTCTTCCAGTGCGCCTCGTTGCTCGACCGGATACGGCAAAATCCCGGCGAGGTGGCGAAGCTCGGAGCAGCGGCGGCTGCCGATATGGCAAGGTCACGCGAGCCCGCGACCACGCTGGGTGTCTTCGCCGAGACCTATGCACGATTGGCTGCCCAACCCCGCCGCCGTCGTGATTTCGCAGCAGCGCTGGGACGCAATTCGCGCGCCTGGTTCCTCTCCAGCTTAGGCGCGGACCCGCAAGAAGCGGGCAGGAGGGACAGTGCGCATCTGCTCTCCGAAAGCCGATCGAAGGGCAGCATCGGTCATTTCCGCGCCTGCTTTCCAGACGATCCAAGCCTCGCCCCCTCGGTCGGATCTGAACCATGGCAGACGTCGCGCCCGCGCGACGAGACGCGAACAATCGCCTCGTAAGCGTCCTTCGACCCAGATGCGCTGGGCTTGCGTCGACAACCTCTTTCCGCGGACCGTCAGATAAGGTTCATCCTCGGCACGGCAGTTACGAAGGCGCCACCCCACTCGCGGATGTAAGCCAATTGAGCCATGACCTCATCGGCGAGGTTCCAGGGCAGGATCAGGACACGGTCTGGCCGCGATGCCCGCAAATGATCTTCCGAGACGATCGGAATGCGGCTGCCGGGCAGGAACCGTCCCTGTTTGACTGGGTTCTTATCCACGACATAGGGCAGAAGGTCGCGTTTCACGCCGGCGAAGTTGAGAAGTGTGTTGCCCTTGGCCGCCGCGCCGTACGCGCCAACGGTCAGGCCTTGGCGCTTGGCATCGATCAGGAAGCGCGTCAGATCGTCCTTGACCCGCTCGGCCTCGACCTGAAAACCGCGATAGAAATCGGCGTCGCTCATGCCCGCGTTTGCTTCCCGCTCCCGTAGCGCCGGAACGGATGCGCACACGGGATGGGCGGCGGTATCGCGGCGCTGGGCGAACACCCGCAGGCTGCCACCGTGGGTCGGCAGTTCCTCGACGTCGAAAACCAACAGTCCGCTGAGGGTGAAGATGCGCTCCACCACTGTCAGTGACAGGTAGGAATAGTGTTCGTGGTAGGCGGTATCGAACTGGTTGTCCCGCACCATCATTAGAAGATGCGGGAACTCGAATGTGGCAACGCCACTCGGCTTCAGCAACCTGGCGAAACCCGCCACGAAGTCGTTGATGTCCGGCACATGCGCCAGCACGTTGTTTGCCGCTATGAGGTCGGCTTGTCGGCCCTGCTCAACCAAGGTTTCGGCCAGCGCATTGCCGAAGAAGCTCTCGATGATCTCGAGTCCTTTGACGCGCGCCGATGCGGCTGTGCCGGCGGTCGGTTCGATCCCATAGCAGGGGATATCGGCGGCGGCGACATATTGCAGGAGATAACCGTCATTGGCTGCGATCTCGACGACCGAACTTTCGGCCCCGAGGCCGAAGCGTGCGATCATCGCTTCCACATACCGCTTCGCATGCGCCAGCCAGGAAGACGAAAACGAGCTGAAATAGGCGTAGTCATCGGTGAACAGTGCGGCGCGGCCGGCGTGATCTTCGGTCTGCACGAGCCAGCAGCTGCCACAGACCAGCAGCCGCAGTGGAAACCAGATTTCCGGCTCCAGCAGCGCCTCCTCGGTGAGGTAGGCGTTGGAGGGCGGAGCGCTGCCGAGATCGAGAAACGGCAGACGAAGGGCGCCGCCGCAGTGCCTGCAGTTCACCGGATCGCTCCTTTGCGTCGGGTGGATCTCACTCGTTCGCCTCCAATGCGGTCCAGCGCCACCGAGGCGGCTGGTCGGTCAATGCTCGACTTTAGCCGCGGCGGCAAGCGGACACGAGTCGGCTTGTGAGAGCCTGGAAGAGGTCTTCGGCCAGCGGGCGAGGGAGTCGCTTAGATCAGGATATTGGCGCCGATATTCCTTTCGCTGACGATGAGCCCGGGTTCATAGCCTTGATCCACAAAATCCTGGCGCAGATCCTCTTGTCCAATGAAGACAAGGCAGCCAGTCCGGGCGCCTTCGTCAGGCGCATCCGAGGCGGCTTCAACCCGGATACGCTCCTCCAGCCCCAGATCCCGCAACATGGTCCCGACGGCATCGCTGTCGCCGATACCGGCCAGCACTACGCGGTCGATGCCGGCGATGCCGTTGGCGAGGCGCGCCAGCGTCTGCGCCATGATCAACGGCGACAGCTTCTCCAGATTGTCGATCCCCTCGATCGCGTTGGGGTTGAGATAGTTCAGGCGGCAGAGGATTTCATAGGCGCGGATATAATCCCGGCGGCCCAGCCACAGTCTTAAGGTCACGCGCATACGCAATTGCAGAAAGCTGTCCACCATGTCGCGGAACGCCAGCCGTACTTCCGCGTCGGGGGTTACGTTGTGCCGGCGCAGTAGGCTGAAAATCATGTATTCGATGCCACCTCGGAAGCTGTCCCAGTTGGACAGGTTGTCGGCGGTCCCTTCCTGGGACCGGTTGGGCATGACGGGCGACAGTGTCACCGAGCGGTAGTAGGGCATCTGCCGGAAGGCGATCGGCCCTTGCGCGGCGATTGTGGCGAGATAGCTGAACGCCCAGTAACAGAAGCGTGGCGCCGAGACGATGCAGCGCACGGCATCGGCCCGGTAGATCGCGATCTCCGGGATGATGTGATTTTTGACGAGCATATTGAGCAGATCTACCTCCTGACCGGGATGGAAGACAGCGAGCTCGGTATCCAACTGATAAAACAACTGATGCGAGGCCTTGTTCACATCGTCGTAGATGTCCCACGGGGTGTAGCAGGCCCGGATCTCCGGATTGGCCAGCATGAAGCGGATGTTGTCGGCCAGCGCCTCCGGTACGATCAGATCATCATCCGCCAGATAGACGAGATAGCGTCCCCGCGCGTGGTGGAAGGCGCTGAGGAGATTGGAAAGAACCTTGTTCTCTTCCTGACGGAAATAGCGGATCGGCAAGCCGTCCGCCTGGAAGCGCTCGACCACGGTGGCCGTATCGTCCGGCGAAGCATTGTCCGAGACGACGATTTCATAGGTGAAGTCGAAGGCCTGGCTCGCCTCGGCCAGATGCGGAAAGAGATGTTCGAGGAAGCGCGCGCGATTGTAGGTGGGGACGCAGATGCTCAGCGTCACATCGGACGGCGCCTCCATGACTGTGGTGGGCGCGCTGGCAGGCAGCTTTGCGGGATCGAAGGGAGCGTTCATGGCTTGAAGTCCTCTGCATTGGCATCACGGGCCGAGATGATCTGGGGTTCGGCCGGCCAGTTCACGCCGAAGGCGGGATCGTTCCAGCGGAAGGTGCGGGCGAGGTCGCGGGCGTAGATCTCGGAGACGAGGTAGAGGACCTCGCAATCGTCTTCGAGGGTAAGGAACCCGTGGGCACAGCCGGCGGGCACATAGAGGGCGTTCCAGCGGCTCGCGTCGAGTTCGACGGCGGCATGGCCGAGATAGGTCGGCGACTGCGGTCGCAGATCCACGGCGACATCGAAAATTCGGCCGCGCACGGCGCGAACGAGCTTGATCTCAGCCCTCGGAGGAGCCTGGAGATGCATCCCTCTCAGCGTGCCCCGGGAGGGGTTGAAGGAAATGTCGGCATGAACGAATCGATCCATCAGCCCTCGCGTCGCGAAGGTTTCCGCGCAAAACGCGCGCGCAAAAAAACCCCGCTCGTCGGAGAGTGGCTCGATCTCGATCTCCCAGGCGCCGGCCACCTTCGTCTCAATGAATCTCATCGCGACGCCCGCTCTTCATAGGCGGCAATCTGCGCCGTCGTGAATTCGCGCATGTCGGCACCGGCGCGGTGAGCGCGATACCAGTCGGCGGTCCAGGTAAGGGTTTCGTCCAGCGATAGGCGCGGTCGCCAGCCCAGTGCCTCGGCGGCGCGATCCGAGCGCAGACGCAACGCCTTCGCCTCGGGCGGATGCGATCCCTCGTCGGCAAGCCAGGCTTCGGCAGCGCCCCAAGCGGCGGCGAGCCGCTCCGCCATCTCGGCTACTGTGGCGGACTGATCCGGGTCCGGACCGAAATTCACAGTCTGCGGCGCGCGGGCCGGCTCCTCCGTCAACGCCTGCGCCAGTTTCAGATAGCCCGCCAGCGGCTCAATCACATGCTGCCAGGGCCGGATCGAGCGCGGCGCGCGTAGATGGACGGGCCTCCCCGCTTCGAGCGAACGCACGCAATCGGCCACCAGCCGATCCTCCGACCAGTCGCCGCCGCCGACCACATTGCCGGCGCGGGCGGTGGCCAGTGCCGGGCCGCCCGAACCGAAGAAACTGTCGCGGAAACCCTGGACGACGAGTTCGGCACAGGCCTTCGAACAGCTGTAGGGATCATTGCCGCCGAGCCGGTCGTCCTCGTCAAACGGACGACCATCATCGCGATGGGCATAGACCTTGTCGGTGGTCACCACCACCACAGCCTGCACATCCGGCGCCCCACGAATGGCCGCAAGAAGATTCACCGTGCCCATGACATTGGTCTCGAAGGTCTCGACCGGTTCGGCATAGGACCGCCGCACCAACGGCTGGGCAGCCAGATGAAACACCACTTGCGGGCGCGCCGTATTTACCAGCGGCGCCAGCGCCGAGAGATCGCGGATGTCGGCGAGATGATGGTCCCGGCCGTTCCAGGGGCCAAGCAGGTGATAAAGCGCCGGCTCGGTCTCGGGCGCGCGGGCAACGCCGGTCACCTGCGCCCCCAGGCGCTCCAGCCACAGACAGAGCCAGCCGCCCTTGAAGCCGGTATGACCGGTGACGAGGACGCGGCGGCCGGTCCAGAATCCGGTCACGTCCAGATCTTCCATGGCGCGGCGCCGGCATTCCACATTTCGTCGAGGTGAATACGTTCGCGCAGCGTGTCCATGGGACGCCAAAAGCCATCATGGCGAAAGGAGGCGAGTTGGCCTTCGGCGACCAGCCGTTCCAGCGGCCCGCTCTCCCATACCGTGCCGTCGCCCTCGATGAGATCGAGCACCTCCGGTTGCAGGACGAAGAAGCCGCCATTGATGCGTTGCGTGTCGGCCGTGGGCTTCTCCACGAAGGCCGAGACGCGTTCGCCCTCGATATTGACCGTGCCGAAACGGCCGGGTGGTGCCACGGTACACATTGTCGCCTTGAGCCCGTGCGCGCGATGAAATGCAGCTTCGCGGGCCACGTCCACGTCGGCGACCCCATCACCATAAGTCATGCAAAAGGGCTCGCCCGGCGTAAGATACGGCTTGGCGCGCTTCAGCCGCCCGCCTGTCATAGTGTCGAGACCGGTGTCGATCACGCTGACGCGCCAATCGAGCTTGTCCGATTGGTGATAGTGGATCAGGTTCCGGCCGAGATCTACCGTAACGTCGCTGTGGTGCAGAACGAGGTTCGCGAAATATTCCTTGATCTGGTAGCCCTTGTAGCCGGCACAGACGATGAAATCCTTGAAGCCAAAATGGGCGTAGATGCTCATGATGTGCCAGATGATCGGCTTTTCGCCGATCTCCACTAGTGGCTTCGGCCGCACCGAGGTTTCCTCGGCCAGTCGCGAGCCGCGGCCGCCCGCCAGGATAACGACTTTCATGCCTTATTCCGGGCTTCTGCATGCGCCGATTTGCATGGCGCTACAGATGAAAACGGTGAATGACGCTGCATCAAGATCTGCCAGAAGTCCCCGAGAATCACCTGATTGACTTAAGGGAGACTCGCTTGTGTGGGCCTGATGATAAGCCGGACGGACGGCGGCTTCGTCGATTCCAGATGGCGGTGCGAGCCTGTGGGTGATCATTGCCAACGTCGGCGGTCTTCGCCACCGCCACGTTGCACCCCTCTCTGCCCGACCATCACCGACGCCGCGCCTGGCCCTTGAAGCATCCGCTTGTGCGTTGCTGCCGATTCGCCTTACTGCAGGGCCTGCCAGGGCCGACAGGACGCCTCGGAATGCGCGCCGATTGGAGACGAGATGGACCCCGCTGAACAGTTTCGCAATTTCGTGGCATCGAATATCCGCGATGCCGGTGAAGACCGAGATTTTATCGGACTGAGCAATATCTGGATTCGCGAGGCCATCCGGCATCGCTACGCGCAGAATTTCAGCTGGCTTGGACGGCCGATCATTCAGGTGCCTCAGGACATCTATGCCATCCAGGAATTGATCTGGGCGTGCCGCCCCGACCTGATCGTCGAGACCGGCATTGCTCACGGCGGATCCTTGATCATGAGCGCCTCGATGTTGGCGCTGCTCGATTATTGCGATGCAGTCGAAGCCGGGACCGTGATCGACCCGAAGGCGAGCCGGCGCAAGGTCGTCGGCGTCGATATCGACATCAGAGCGCATAACCGCGAAGGCTTGGATGCCCATCCGCTGCGACGCATGATCCATTTGCTCGAAGGATCGTCCACTTCGCGGGAGTCGGCAGAGGCAATTTACGCTCATGCCGATGGCTATGAGCGTGTCATGGTGTTCCTGGACTCCAATCACACCCACGCGCATGTTCTGGAGGAGCTTGAACTGTATGCCCCGTTGACGTCCAGGGGGTGTTATTGCGTGGTTTGGGACAGCGGCGTGGAGAATCTTCCCGCGGACATGTGCGCCGATCGTCCATGGGGCAAAGGTAACAACCCCAAGACAGCGGTCTGGGAGTACATGGAGGCGCTGAACACCACCGGACGGAGTGGCCGAGACGGCCACCCCCTGCACTTTGAGACCGACAAGGACATCGAGCACAAGCTGATGATCACGGCCTCACCGGACGGTTTTCTGAGGCGTGTCTGAGCCACCCTTGAGGTCTTGCGGGGTGCAATTTGCGCCAAGCAACAAGGTGCGGTTGGCCGATCTTACGGTCGCTGCGACCAAGAGATCGATTTGTCGTCTGGGCAATTACCCCGCCCTATCATCTTCTACCCGGATCGTATCGACTGCCTTGCCGTCGATATAGCGCTGACAGGCCTGCCGATAGGCAGCTTCCAGATGTTTCGTATAGCGTCTGCTGTCGAACAGCGGCTGGGTGAGACGATTGTCGGAAAGCTTCTGCTTGATCACGTCGAGCTTGCATCGATCCGTCGCCAGGTCGAGGGCGAGCATCTCATAGGCCTCGTCGGAATCGGTTATCAGTTCTGGAAGCCCTGCGGCATGCAAGACGCTCGCGGCCACTCTTGCCGCGAATTGCTCGCCCATTCTCGTGACGATCGGCAGCCCGGCCCATAGAGCATCGCTTGCCGTCGTATGGGCATTGACGTTGAACGTGTCGAGGAAAAGATCCGCATGCCGGTGCCGCGCCAGATGCTCAAGATGCGGCTGCCGTTCCGCGAAGACGAGCCGTGATTCATCGATTCCGTGCGCCTTGGTCGCCGCACGGAGGTTCGCTTCGGCCCACTTGTTGGATCGCAACAGCCAAAGAACACTTCCATCCACCTTGCCGAGAAGGCGCATCCAGATGGCGAATTCGCGCAGGGTGATCTTGTAGGTCGCATTGAAGCAGCAAAAGACGAAGCCGTCTGGCGGTAGTCCGAATTGCTGGCGGCTCGACGGCTTGTCCGGAATTTCTCTGCTATTGTCGGTCGGCTGATACGAATGGGGAAGGTATATGACGTTCTCGGTATAGTGTTCACGGTGCGAGGGCGGAATGATCACGTCATCCGCGACGATGTAATCGATGAAGCGGGCGCCCATCGTACCGGGATATCCGAGATAACTGATCTGGATCGGCGCCAGGCGGTGCGAGAAAATGCCAGACCGCGAATTCCGCGTATAGCCTTTCAGATCGACGGCGATGTCGAGAGCATCACGACGGGCAAGGCCGGCCAGATCAAGATCGGACAATTCCCGCACATCCTGAAAACGGGTAACGGCGTTCTTCAGGGTGGGCGTGATCCATTCGTCCTGCTTGGCGCCATAGGAATAGATGTAAATCTCGAACGAACTTCGATCATGCCCCAGCAGGACCTGGGAGAGAAGATACATGGTCGCGTGGCTGTGAAAATCGGCTGAGAAATAACCGATGCGCAAGTTTTTCCGCGGAACGACAGTCCGAATCGGTATGGGGAGGGGGCTCGCCTCGAACCTCTTAGCGGCAAACCGTTCCGAGCGGATACGCTGGCGCGAGGGCGAGTCTTCCAGGAACAACAAAGCGAACGGCTCGACCGGCTCGCCGACGATCCCCAGGGTCGCCGTGTCCGTGCTGAAGGATTGCAGTCGATCCCAGTCGCACAGATGCGCCAGCTGGTGCAGAAGCTGCGCTCGCGCCTTGTGGTAATCGGGAGCGAGTTCGAGCGCTCGAAGATAGTGACGAACGGATTCCTCTACTTCACCTTTTTCTTGAAGCGTCCCGGCAATATTATAGTATATCGTGGCATCCCCCGGGTTTATTCGCTGTGCTTTGGCATAGTAGGTCAGCGCGTCATCAACGCGACCCGTATCTTTGACAAGATTTCCCAGATTTACGAGAGCGTCAGCGTGGTTCGGGTTGAACAACGTGGCGCGTTGATAGCTTTCGAGTGCTTCTCCGGTTCTATTCTGGGCTTTGAGGATCACCCCAAGATTGTTGTGTGCATCGGCGTCCTGCGGATTGATGTCGAGGGCTCGGCGAAAATTCGCCTCTGCGGCATTGGTTCGACCGAGAGCCTGGTTTGCCGCTCCAATAATATTCCAAAGGGTGAAAGACCGTGGAAAGTCCTGCGCGAGCCGCTCACCCGTCTCAGCGACGTCGGCAAATTCGCCTTTCTGATATAGGGATTCCAAATCCCTCAACGTTTCCACTGGCGGATCGATGGCCTCAGTTCGCAGCTGTTCGAGCGCCTTCGACGCGCGCTGGTTTCCGGGATACGCTTCGAGGATTGTCAGATAAAGCTGACTGGCCTGCGCCAGATCGCCCTTTCGTCGAAGTTTGCTGGCCTGACCCATCAGCCTGTCGAGATTCAATCGCATGAGGCAGCTATCACCCTGTAATTCGTGTCGACTTGACCCATACCAGCGAGCATCGAGCGTGACTCTCTTGGGGATCCCAAGCCGGTAGAATTCTCAATCACTGTGTCAAGCGGAAGTTTGCCATGGCAATGCCCATTCCGCTGCGCGGCGATTTCGACGGCTCGATATTTCGGCATCTGGCCAGGACGACAGGTAGTGTCCGCGCTGGTGGTGGAAAATCGGACGTCAGAAGGTGTGACGGAGGTGGCCACCGGAATGGCCGGCTAAGGTGGAGTTGCGAGACTTCAACCTGACCGGAGCACCCGATGACCGAGGACAGACTACCGCTAGCCGA
>DRFF01000102.1 GCA_011050685.1 Aurantimonas coralicida | reverse complement strand
GCCTTTGCTACGCCATCTACGCCTTCCATTGGAGCTTTTCCGATTCCGGCATTTTCGGCGTCCACGCCGCGACGGGCGAGGCGGAACTCGCCGAGCTCGCGCCGGTGATCATCGACGAACTCCTCAATGCAGCGGCCGGGATCACCGAGGTGGAGGTGACCCGCGCCCGCGCACAAATGCGATCGAGTCTGCTGATGTCGCAGGAAAGCCCCGCCTCCCGGGCGGCGCAGATCGCTCGCCAGCTTCTGTTCAACGGTTCGACGATCGCCAATGAGGAGTTGATCGGACGCCTCGACGCGATCACGGCACCGCGCCTGTCCGACCTCGCCGAGCGGTTGTTTATGGGCCAGACCCCGACGCTCGCCGCCATCGGCCCGGTATCGCGCCTGCCGGGCACGGCCGAGATCGTCGCCCGCCTCAATCATCGGGCGGGATCCGAGGCCTTGGTCGCCGCAGGTCACTGACGCGGGCAATGAGCATTCTCGACCATCTGACTGGACCGCAGCTTCCGAGCCTGGAAGGCGATGGGATCTTGCTGCGCATGCCCCGGCGCGGCGACTACGCAGCCTGGCGAGCGTTGCGAGGCGACAGCCGCGAATTCCTGAAGCCGTGGGAGCCGTTATGGACGGCCGACGAACTGTCGTGGGAGGCCTATCGCCTGCGCCTTCGCCGCTACAATCAGGACGCGCGCGAAAACACCAGCTTCTCCTTCTTTCTGTTCGACGCGGAAGGCAGAACCCTGTACGGCGGCACCACCATCGGCCAGATCCGTCGCGGGGTCGCCCAGTCCGGCACGCTGGGGTACTGGATGGGCGAGCGTTATGCGGGCTCCGGTCTGATGCCGCGCGCGGTGGATCTCATGAAGCTGTTCGCCTTCGACGTGCAGGGGCTGCATCGCATTGAGGCCGCCTGCCTGCCGTCCAACGCCCGGTCGATAAGATTGTTGGAAAAATGCGGTTTCACGCGCGAGGGTCATCTGCGAAACTACCTGAAAATCGCCGGGCGGTGGGAGGACCACTATCTTTACTCTCTGCTCGCCGAAGAATGGTCGCGATCGAGGTCCAGGGAACGGCTCTGTGCCCTACCCGCGGAATGATCGCGGCATGGCTGTGACGCAGAGACGCAAGAAGGCTTCGCGAACGGCTATGCGATCCACACTCCCGTCCGGGAAACTGATTCTCGCGCTGATCGCGCTCGTCCTGGCGTCTTTCGTGACCGCGGTACCATCGCGGGCGTTGGAGCCGGTCAGCATTTCGCGCGACGATACCGCCATCGACCTGAAGCCGGCGGTCGACATCCATCGCGACCAGGGACGCAGTTTCCAGGTGGCGACCGTCCCAGGCGCCGACGGGATCGTACGCCGGATCGAGATCGAGGCGAATTCGCCCGACGCCTCGGGCAATTGGGCGGTCTTCGCTCTTGCCAATAACAGCGACGAGCAGATCGACCGCCTCGTCGTGGCGCCGCATTTCCGTCTCGTCGGATCGGGCATCGTCTGGCCGGATCTCGGATCCCAGCGCATCGCCTCGATCACGCCCTCACAGGGCTTCGCCCTGGAACGCCAACCGAGCTCGGACGCGGACGTCTTTCTGGTGACCCTCGATCCAGGAGCGATCGTCACCTTCGTCGCCGAACTGACGGCGTCCAATCTCCCGGACATCCGGCTTTGGGAGCCCAACGCCTACAAGGACACGATCAACGCCTTTACCCTTTACCGCGGCATCGTTCTCGGCATTTCCGGCCTGCTCGCGGTGTTCCTGACGATCCTGTTCGTGGTCAAGGGCTCGGCGATGTTTCCCGCGACGGCCGCACTCGCCTGGGCCGTGCTCGCCTATATCTGCATCGACTTCGACTTCTGGCAGAAACTCGTGCCGGTCCTGCCGGGCCAGGAACGAATGTGGCGCGCCGGAACGGAGGTGGCCCTCGCCTTCACGCTGGTCGTCTTCCTGTATGCCTACCTCAACCTCAACCGCTGGCACGGCCTGTTGTCGATCTTTACCGTGCTGTGGCTCGCCGCGCTCGGAACGCTGGGGGCCGTAGCCGCTTTCGATCCCGTGATCGCATCAGGGATTGCCCGCCTGTCGCTCGCAGCCACCGCCATTGTCGGGCTTGGGCTGATCGCGACGCTCGCCGCCCAGGGCTTCGACCGGGCGATCATGCTGATCCCGACCTGGTGCCTCATTTTGCTATGGCTCGTCGCCGGGTGGATGACGACGACCGGCCGCATCGACAACGACATCATCCAGCCGGCGCTCGGCGGCGGCCTGGTACTGATCGTGCTGCTCATCGGCTTCACGGTGATGCAGCATGCCTTCGCCGGCGGCGGCTTCGCGCAGGGACTTCTGTCGGACATGGAACGGCGCTCGCTGGCGCTGGCGGGCACCGGCGACGCGATCTTCGATTGGGACGTCAGCCGCGACCGCATCTTCGCCGGCGCCGACGGCGACGCCCTCGCCGGCATGCCGGTCGCGTCGATGAACGGCCCGGCGCGGGACTGGCTGCCGATCCTCCACCCCGACGACCGCGATCGTTTCAGGATGACGCTGGACACCATCCTGGAACACCGCCGCGGGCGCATCTCGCAGGAATTCCGTTTACGCGACGAAGATGGCCACTATCACTGGATGGCGCTGCGGGCGCGCCCGGTCCTCGGCAGCGACGGCGAGGTTGCGCGCTGCGTCGGAACGCTGAAGGACGTGACCGAGCGCAAGAAGGCCGAGGAGCGGTTGCTGCACGACGCGCTGCACGACCAGTTGACCGGACTGCCGAACCGCGAGCTGTTCAAGGACCGGCTGGATGCAATCGGCGTTCTCGCGGCAACCCGCCCCGACGTGCATCCGACGATCTTCGTGATCGATCTCGACCGCTTCAAACAGGTCAACGACGATTTCGGCATCGCCACGGGCGATACCATCCTGCTGACCTTGGGACGGCGGCTGAAGCGCCTGCTGAAGCCCGAGGACTCGCTCGCCCGCTTGGGCAGCGACCAGTTCGGGCTGATCCTGTTGTCGCAGACCGAGGTCGGGGCCGTCGCGGCCTTCGCCGAGACGCTCCGCGACGGCATCAAGGCGCCGATCGCCTTCGCCAACCGGGAGATCGTGCTGACCGGCGCGATCGGCCTGACCGGCTGGACGGAGTCATCCAGCCCGGACGAAGTGCTCAAGGAAGCGGAACTCGCCATGTACGAGGCGAAGCGGGGCGGCGGCGACCGCATCGAGCCGTTCCGGCCCTCCTACCGTAGCGCCGGCTATGGCCGCCTGCAGGTGGAATCGGACCTCCGCCGCGCCTTCGAACGCAACGAACTGTCGCTGGCGTTCCAGCCGATCATCCGGCTCGACGGCGAGGAAACCGCCGGCTTCGAGGCGCTGCTGCGATGGGAGCACCCGAGACGCGGCGCCATCTCGCCAACCGAATTCGTGCCGATCGCCGAGAGTACCGGTCTGATCGTCCAACTCGGCCAGTTCGCCCTCGAGGAAGCCGCCCGGCGACTGAGCGACTGGCACCGGATGACAGGGAACCAGAAGCTGTTCATGTCGGTCAATATCTCGAGCCGGCAGCTCATTCGCCAGGATCTGATCGCCGACGTCAAAACGGTTCTGGAGCGTTACCGGCTGCCGCCGGGGAGCCTGAAGCTGGAGCTCACCGAATCGATCGTCATGGACAATCCCGAACGCTCGGCGCAACTGCTGACGCGGCTGCGCGGCCTCGGCGTCGGGCTTTCGCTGGACGATTTCGGCACCGGTTACTCCTCCCTCGCCTATCTGATGGGCTTTCCCTTCGACACGCTGAAGATCGACCAGTCGTTCCTGAAGAACAACAGCCAGCCGCAACGTCCGATCATCCTGCACTCGATCGTCACGATGGCCCATGACCTCGGCTTGCAGGTGGTCGCGGAAGGCGTGGAAAGCGATTCCGACCTCGTCCTGCTGCGTCAGCTGAACTGTGAATACGCCCAGAGCTTCATGTTCTCGCAGCCACTGACGGCGGAGCAGGCGCGCAAGGCGCTGCACGACCACATGGTCGGGTTGAAACGGGCCAGCTGACGCCGCCGCGGGATCCGCGCGGGACGGGAAAATGCGCGAAAGCGGTTGTCGTCCGATGCTCTAGGCGTGGCCGGCATCGCTGGCCAGGAACGCCGCGTCGACCCCCAGCAAGGCAAGGGCGCGGCCGTATTTCTGGTCGAGCTGATTATCGAAGACGATGCCGAGATCGGCCTTGCAGGTCAGCCAGCCATTCGCCGCGATCTCGTTTTCCAATTGCCCCGGCGCCCAGCCGGCATAACCGAGCGCCATGATCGCGGTGCGAGGGCCGATGCCTTGCGAGATCGCCTTGAGGATATCGAGCGTCGGGGTCAGCGAAATCCGGTCGTCCACCGGCACGGTCGAGTCGGAATCGTAATCGTCCGAATGCAGCACGAAGCCCCGGCCCTTTTCCACCGGGCCGCCCATGCAGACCGAAACCTCCAGCCCTTTCTCCGGCAGGTGGATGTCCGTCTCGCTGGCGACGATGCCGAGCTGGGTCAAAAGGGCTGGAAAACTGACCGGCTGCGGCTTGTTGATGATGAAGCCCATCGCCCCATTCGCCGAATGGGCGCAGAGATAAATGACGCTGCGCACGAAGCGTTCGTCCTCCATGCCCGGCATGGCGATCAGAAAATGCCCCTCGAGCGTGGTATCGATGCTGTCGTGTCCGATGTCGTGATCCATATTCATGCCAACCACATGCTGTGCCCGGATGTCGTCACAAAGGTTCTCATCATTCGGACGATTAGACCAGAGCAAGCGGGCCACGTCTCTGGGTGGAAATTCCCTCTTCTCGTTATTTTGAATGGCGGGCGGTCCGCCGTCGGGTCTATCCACGCTTGACCGCGCACGGCTTCGCGCGTTTGTACAGGCAGGACGAAGGAGTGGAACCGATCATGATACGGACCATCCGCATGGCATACGGCCTTGCCGGCGTGCTTGGCCTTGCTCTTGTGGCCGGCGAAGCCCACGCTGCGAGCGATGGTGCGACGCTGGCGACGGATCAGGTCACGATAAGGTTGGCGCGCCAGACTGCCATGCCGGACGGGACGGTCCGCGGCGCGCTGGTCGTCGACCTCGCGCCAGGCTGGAAGACCTACTGGATCGACCCCGGCGCCTCCGGCATCCCGCCCACGATCGACTTTTCCGAAACCAGCGGCCTCGGCACAGCCACACTGCGCTTCCCCGCCCCGCATCGCCTGGGTGAGGATTTCAGCCGCGCCAACGGCTACAAGCAACCGCTGTCGATCGCCTTCGAACTCGCGCCCGAGCCGGACGCAACGATCGGACCGATCGAAGCGCAGATCCTGCTCGGTGTCTGTGCCGAAATCTGCATTCCGGTGCAGGCGAAGCTCACCGGCGGGAGCGACGCGGCCGCCGACGCGACCACCGTCGCCGCGGCCTTCTCGGCCCTGCCAGATCGATCCGGCGATATCGGCCGAATCCGATCGGCCGTCGCCAATGCCAAGGGCGATGTGCTGACGATCACCGTCGAATATGCCGGGGCAGCCGAAACGCCGGATCTTTTCGTGCGGGGACCCGAAGGCTGGTATTTCGACGAGCCGGCCGCACCAGCTTGGCGGGACAGCAGTCTCGTCTTCGAGGTCAAGGTGGTGGACCGACCGCGTGGCGCAAAAGGCGCTCCGGAGACGATCGACGTCGTCTTCACCGATGGTCCCCGCGCCTTCGAGGCCAACGACATCACGGTTGCGGGCAAACCGCCGCAAGGCTGACAGGCTCGACAAACGCCCCGAATGCCCCACATCCGGCATCGCTGGCGCTTAGCCAGGATCAAGCCGCTTGGCGGCGCACAAGAGGGACGACATATGGCTATCGGCGTAGGCGACAAACTTCCGAACGCGACACTGAAGACCAAGGTACCGGATGGCCCCGCCGATCTGTCGACCGACGAGATTTTCGCCGGCAAGACGGTCGTGCTCTTTGCCGTGCCCGGTGCCTTCACGCCGACCTGCTCGATGAACCATCTACCGGGATTCCTCACCCACAACGACGAAATTCGCGCCAAGGGTGTCGATACGATCGCCGTCGTCGCGGTCAACGACGTCTTCGTCATGAGCGCCTGGGAAAAGGCCAATGACGCGGCCGGCAAGATCCTGTTCCTGTCGGATGGAAACGGCGAGTTCACCAAGGCGGTCGGGCTCGATGTCGACCTTTCGGTGGCAGGCCTTGGCGTGCGCTCCAAACGTTATTCGATGATCGTGGAGAACGGGGTCGTCAAAGCCCTCAATATCGAGGAGTCACCGGGTCAGGCTGACAAATCGTCGGCCGAGGCGCTGCTCGAGCAGCTCTGAGTCAACCCGGCAAACGCATGGAGAACGGGCCGTGAGGATGTTACCTCGCGGTCCGTTTTCCAGTCTTGAACGGCTCCATGCCGGCGCGGGCGAGTTCGTCGGCGCGCTCGTTGAGTTCGTCGCCGTCATGGCCCCGGACCCAATGGAACGCCACTTCGTGGCGGCCCTTCTCTTCTTCAAGCCGCTGCCACAGCTCGGCATTCTTCACCGGCTTCCTGTCGGCGGTCTTCCAGCCGTTGCGCTTCCAGCCGTGAATCCATTTGGTGATGCCGTCGCGCATATATGTGGAGTCGGAATACAGCTCGACGGTGCAGGGGCGCTTCAGCGCGGCAAGCGCCTCGATCACGGCCGTGAGTTCCATACGGTTGTTGGTGGTCAGCTCCTCGCCACCCTTCAACTCCTTCGCCGCTCCGTTGAAGCGCAGGATCGCGCCCCAGCCGCCCGGCCCGGGATTGCCCGAGCAGGCCCCGTCGGTATGGATCTCGACCCGGATTGCCTCGCTCATGCCGTCACCCGTCCGGTATCGAACCCGTATCCCGCTGCGCTTCCAACCGAGCGGTGGAAACGCAGCTTGCGCAAATATTCCTTCGGGTCCTTCTTGGTGACGAAGGAGCCCTCCGGCGTGTTCAGCCAATCGTAGAGCCGCGTCAGCAAGAAGCGCAGGGACGCCCCGCGGCAAAGGACGGGAAGCACTGCCAGTTCCTCTTCCAGCAAGGGCCGAACCGCGGCGTACCCCTCAAGCAGCGCCCTGCCCTTGGTCACGTTGAAGCTGGCGTCCGATTCAAAGCACCAGGCGCATAGCCCGATCGCCAAATCGTAGGCCAGGAGGTCATCGCAGGCGAAATAGAAGTCGATCAGGCCGGACAACTCACCGGAGAGGAAGAAGACGTTGTCGGGGAAGAGATCGGCATGGATGATGCCGCCCGGGATATCCGTTGGCCAGTTTGCTTCCAGGAACGCCAGTTCCGCCGCGATCTCGTCGGACAGACCCGGCTCCACCTCATCGGCGCGGCCATCGCAACTCGCAAACAGCGGCCGCCAGTCAGCGAGCGCCAGGCCGTTTGCCCGATGCAGCGGGAAATCCGCGGCTTCCGCGTGCATGCGCGCCATGGCGCCACCGACGGCCCGGCAATGGTCCGCCGACGGTCGACGGGTCCACATACCTTCCAGAAAGGTAAAGATCGCCGCCGGGCGGCCGGAGAGTTCTCCGAGCGATTCGCCGACGCGCGTATGGACCGGCAGCGGGCAGGACAGCCCGCGCTCGGCCAGATGCTCCATCAGGCCGACGAAGAACGGCAGATCGTCGCGGTTTACCCGCTTTTCGTAGAGCGTGAGGATGAACGTCCCGCCGCCGGTGCGCAGCAGAAAATTTGAATTCTCGACACCCTCGGCGATGCCCTTGTAGCTCAGCAGCGGGCCAAGATCGTAATCGGCGAGAAACGCCGTCAGCTGCGATTCCGAAACGTCCGTATAGACCGCCACGCTCAGACCTGACCGTTCACGAAGGCCATGTCGGCCGCCGTCAGCGGCGTCTGGCGAAGGCTGCGCATGACCGGGAAGTTCTCGTTCTCCTCGGCCGTCCGCACCAGTTCGATGGCGACCTCGAACCGTTCGCGGAACGCCGCGACGATGGCGTCGATGAGAATTTCCGGCGCCGAGGCACCGGCCGACATCGCGATGGTGCGGCCCGGCACGATCGCGTGCCAGGGAATGTCCGCCACGCCCTCCGCGAGAACGCCCTCGGCCGCGCCGAAGCGTTCCGCCACCTCGACCAGCCGGCGCGAATTCGACGAGTTCGGCGCCCCGACCACGAGGAAGACGTCGGCGCCGGGGGCGGCGGCCTTTACCGCCTCCTGCCGGTTGGTCGTGGCATAGCAGATCGATTCCGACGAGGGCGCGTGCAGCGCCGGGAACTTCGCCTGTAACGCCTCGACGATCCCGATCGTGTCGTCCACAGACAGCGTCGTCTGGGTGACGAAGCCGAGGGTGGCCGGATCGCTCGGAACATAGGCGGCGACATCCGCCTCGGTCTCGATCAGGGTCACGGCGCCTTCGGGCAGCTGCCCCATGGTGCCCACGACCTCCGGATGACCGCGATGCCCGATCAACAGGACATGGCGGCCGAGCCGCATGTGCCGCATCGCCTGCTTGTGGACCTTCGAGACCAGGGGGCATGTGGCGTCGAGATAAAGCATCTCCCGCGCCTCGGCCGCTGCTGGAACCGACTTCGGCACGCCATGCGCCGAAAAGACCACCGGCTGGCCGTCGTCGGGAATATCGTCGAGTTCCTTGACGAAGACCGCGCCCATGTTGCGCAAACCTTCGACGACATAGCGGTTGTGGACGATCTCATGGCGGACATAGACCGGGGCGCCGTATTTCTTCAGCGCCAGAACGACGATCTGGATCGCCCGGTCGACGCCGGCGCAAAAGCCGCGCGGCTCGCACATGCGGATCGTCAATTTCGGCTTTGCGGCTGGGACGGGCAAGAATGGCTCCGGTGTTGGCGGTATCGCTCGATCGGCGGGCCGAATGAAGGGATAGGCCCGGGACGTGTCAAGTGTCGCCGTGCCTACAGCATGTTGGTGAAAACCGGAATCCGTTTTCGGAGCACTGCGTCGCGGGGACTGTTGGCGGTTTCATGGCGCCGCCGGCGTTAAGCCTAACAACATCCAAAGCTTGGCAGAGGCGTCTTTCGAATTTACTCAGGATACCGAATGAATTCGGGAGAAGTCCAATGCTCGAACAAAGACGCAATCGCCGACGCCGTGTCTGCCTGGCCGGCGCGGTCACCTGCGGCCCCGAAAGCGCGATCCTGGCCGTTCGGATCAAGAACCTGTCCGACCATGGCGCCGAAATCGTCGCTGCGGATGGACACATCCCTTCAAGCGATATCGAGTTTTCCGTTCAGCGTGACGATGCGCGGATCAGATCGGCCAAGGTCGTCTGGCGTAGAATGCGGAATTTCGGCCTGGAATTCAGCGACGGCCGCGACGATCGGGGCGATACGGACGCCACGGTCCGTCGGCTCTTGTCCGATCTCGGCAGGTTCGGTTCGACCCGCGGCGACTGAACGGTTCAGCTCGAGGCGCCGGTGGCTGCCCGAGCCGCGCGTCGATCCCGCACCACGAGCAACACCGTCATTACCGCCAGCACGAAGGCCAGCCCGTACCAGGTGACGGCGTATTGCAGATGGCTGTTCGGAATGTCGATGACAGTCGTCCCCCCCACCGGCCAGCCGCCGGGCGCCCGGCCCGGCCCGGCATCGACGAAAAACGGCAGCACCTGCGCGTTGCTTGTGAGCGTCAGGCCGGCCGCCATCGCATCGAGATCGCGCCAGAAAAACGTCTGCTTGGCCGGATCGTTGTCGGGCACGAAATAACCGGACTTCTGGGTCGGCGCGTTCCTTGCGAGACCCGTAATCGTCACGCTTCCCTCGACCTGCCCCTCCGGGCGCGTCTGCGGCTCGCGCAGCTCATAGGGGACGAAGCCGCGATTGACGAACACGACATCCCCGTCCCCTGTCACGAGCGGCGTATAAACGTTCCAGCCGGCCTGGCCGTCGAAGGTCGACAGAAAGTAGCGCTCGCCCTCATGGAGGAAGCGGCCGTTGACCGTCACTGGGATATAGTCGACATCGCCTGTGGCGGCATACGCCGCGCGAAGCGCCGTCGGATCGACGGGTTTTGCGTCAACTCGCTGTTCGATCCGGTCGATGAGGCCTTGCTTCCAGGCGAGCCGTTCGACCTGCCAGGTGCCTAGACCGGCGAGGATCGCGATCCCGGCAAGGCAGGAACCCAGCGCCAACCAGAAGCGCGCGCGGGACATGCGGCCGGACGCGGCATCCGTGGCGGCGGAGCTCACGGGCGCGATATCACCGGTCAAGGTCGAGACGGCCTTCCGATGCCCGGTGCTTGTATTGCAACGCGATCATCAGTCCCTTGAGACTGCGCAGGAGCGGCAGGCTGAGGATCAGCGTCAGCGGCAGCCAGAGCAGGAAATGCACCCACAAGGGCGGGCCCACCGTGACCTCTAGCCAGAGGGCCAGTCCGACGACGATAAAGCCGATGATCAGGATGACGAACACCGCCGGCCCATCGCCGCTGTCGATGAAGGCGTAGTCCAGATCGCAATTGGTACAGCGTGGCGCGACGGTCAAAAAACCCGAAAACAATCGCCCCTCGCCGCAGCGGGGACAGCGCCCCCGCAGCCCGGCCTTGGCCGGATCGGCCGGCGTATGCGGCGCCCTGTCTTGGCTCATCGGTTTGCGGTCTCCCAAAAATGGCAGAGGCGGCTGCTTGCGCGCCGCCTCTGCCATAAACCATCGGCTCGCCGTCGACCGGCCGAGACAGGCTTCAGCCTTCGGCGATCGTCGCGCCCCAGCTGCCCCAGATATAGATGCAGAAGAACAGGAACAGCCACACGACGTCGACGAAGTGCCAGTACCAGGCGGCGGCCTCGAAGCCGAAGTGCTTCTGCGGGGTGAACTGCCCCTTCATCGCCCGGATCAGGCAGACGGTCAGGAAGATCGTCCCGATGATGACGTGGAAGCCGTGGAAGCCGGTCGCCATGAAGAAGGTCGAACCGTAGATCGACCCGGCAAAGGCAAACGGCGCGTGGGCGTATTCGTAGAACTGGACGTAGGAGAAGATGACGCCGAGGATGATGGTCAGCGCCAGCCCCCAGACCAGGCCCTTGCGGTCGTTATGCAGCAGGGCATGGTGCGCCCAGGTGACCGTCGTGCCCGACAAGAGCAGGGTGATGGTGTTGAACAGCGGCAGGTGCAGCGGATCGAGCACGTCGATGCCAACCGGCGGCCATTGCCCGCCCAGGACTTCCGCCCGCATTGGCTGAACGGCTTCGCCGGGAAACAGGCTGGCGTCGAAGAACGCCCAGAACCAAGCGGCGAAGAACATCACCTCGGAGGCGATGAACATGATCATGCCGTAGCGCAGATGCAGCGATACCACCCGCGTATGGGCGCCCTCGCGGCCCTCCTTGATGGTGTCCGACCACCATGCATACATCACGTAAAGAACGATCGCCAAACCGAGGAAGAACAGCCAGGGACCAGCGAGATCCAGGCCGAAGACCACAAACTGGTTGCCGGCGGAGCCACGCATGAAGCCGACGAGGCCGAACAGCATGACGAACGCGCCGATCGAGCCGATGAACGGCCACGGGCTCGGATCGATGATATGGTAATCGTGGTGCTTGGCGTGCGTGTCTGCCATTACGGGTCCCCGGTCTGATCCTCTATGCCCGGCGATCTGCCTATCGGAGATCGCGGGCCAATTCCAGCTTCACTCTTGCCTGCCGCGCGCGTCCGATATCCCGGTCGCTCGCGGGTCTCACAGTTTGTTCGTCGTGTCCGTGCTCGTCCCGGTTTGCGGCGCCGCCGCAACCGACTCATCGGGATCGTCGACCCTGAAGAACGTGTAGGACAAGGTAATTCCCGGCGCATTCTTCAGTTCGTCCGCTTCCAGCATGTCCGGATCGACGTAAAAGACGATCGGCATGTCCAGCTCTTCCCCCGGCTGGAGCGTCTGGTTATCAAAACAGAAGCAGGCGATCTTGTTGAAATAGACCCCGGCGGCGTTGGGCGTGACGTTGAACGTTGCCTGTCCCGTGACCGCCCGGTCAGAATTGTTCTTCACATGAAAGCTGGTCTCGCGCGTCTCACCGAGTTTCACCGTGACCTGCCGGTCGTTTGGCTGGAACGTCCAGGGAAGGTCGCCGTCGACGTTGCCGTCGAAGCGCACGATCACCGTCCGGTCGATAACGCGGCTCGAACCGGCCTCCGCCCGCTGTGTGGTGCCACCATAGCCGGTGACCTGACAGAACAGCTGGTAGAGCGGCACGGAGGCATAGGCGGCGCCGACCATGCCGACGGCGAAGGCCGCGCAGGCAACGGCGATAACGATGCCCTTGCGGCCGGCTGTGCGGGGCGCCGGCTTTCCCGCGTCACGTTCCATCCCGCTCATGACGCCATCTTCGCGATCGAGACGACGTAGAAGATGACGACGAGCGCCACGAGGACGACCCCGATCGCGATCGACCGGTGCCGTCGCGCCCGCTGTTCCGCCTCGGTGAGCCTTACGCGATCCTCTTCCACATCAGGCTCCGATCATTGTCGACACAGGCCGCAAAAGCGCTTCCGCGAGAAGAATCACGAACAGGCCGAACAGATAAAGAATGGAAAAGGCGAATAACCGCTTGGCCGGAATCATCTTCGGATCGCCGTCGGCCATGCGCAGCGTCGCATAGGCATGACGGAGAAAGTTCGCCCCGAGCAGGACGGAGGCAATTCCGTAGACCGGCCCGGCGAAGCCCAGGAGCCAAGGCGCGACGCCGACCGGTACAAGCACCAGTGAGTAGATGAAAATCTGGATTCGCGTCGTGCGTTCGCCGGCGACATTCGGCAGCATCGGCACGCCGGCGTTGTCATAGTCTTTCAGCTTGAACAGCGCCAGCGCCCAGAAGTGCGGCGGCGTCCACAGGAAGATGATGAGAAAGAGAACGATACTCTCGACCGCGACACCGCCCGTGACGGCGGCCCAGCCGATCATCGGCGGGAAG
>DRFF01000101.1 GCA_011050685.1 Aurantimonas coralicida | reverse complement strand
CGACGGGCCGGCGACCGCCGCCATAATATGTGAGTTCGGCCTCCGCCAGATCGGCGGCCTGGAACGCGGCGACCTCGCGCCAGCCCTTGCGCCGATACCGCGCGGCGCGAAGGCTCGGTCCCTCCAGCGCGATCAGCAGCCCGAGCAGGAACTGCAGGACGGCCGCTGTCAGGTCGAAGCCCTGCTCGCCCAGCAGCGTGATGGCGAAGGACAGCGCCAGCGCGGCGATCCCCGCCAGCCAGAGGCGGTAGCGGAAAAGCCACAGGAAGGTGAACAGCAACGCCCAGAACGAGAACGCGTCGCGCACGAACACGGCGTCTTTCGCGCCGTCGCTCTCCGGCGGCTCGAAGACGATGAAGCGGGTCACCGCCATGGTCGTCCCGATCGCGTTGCCCGGCTCACGCCAGCGTGCCCTTGGTGGACGGGACGAGGTCGGCCTGGCGCGGATCGATCGCCACCGCGTCGCCGAGGACGCGCGCCACCGCCTTGAAACAGGTTTCGGCGATGTGGTGGGCGTTGGCCCCGGCCAGATTGGTGACGTGCAGCGTCACGCCGGCATTCTGGGCCAGCGCCTGGAAGAACTCACGCACCAGTTCGGTGTCAAAGCCGCCGATCTTGTCGCGGGTGAAATCGGCCGAAAATACAAGAAACGGCCGGCCCGACACGTCGATCGCCGCGCGGGTCAGGCACTCGTCCATGGCCAGATCAAGCGAGGCGTAGCGGCGGATGCCGCGCCGCTCGCCGAGCGCTTGTCTGATCGCCTGGCCGAGCGCGATGCCGGTGTCCTCCACCGTGTGGTGATCGTCGATGTGCAGGTCACCCTTGGCGGCGACGTCCATGTCGATCAGCGAATGGCGCGAGAGTTGTTCCAGCATGTGGTCGAAAAAGCCGACCCCGGTCGCGATCGTCGACCGGCCGGTGCCGTCGAGATCGACGCGCACGCGGATGGCGGTTTCCTTGGTTTTTCTCTCGACTACGGCGTCGCGCCGTCCGGCTGTCTCGCCCATTTGCTGTCACCTTCTCGCGGATGTCGCCCGGCTTCTAGCACCGGGGCTGTGGCCCTGTCATGGGGTCATGCTTGGGAGGTCGGCGCATTCGGTATGGATTCGCTCTCAGCGGGGTCAGTGCGAAAGCTCCAACGGTTGGCAAACTGCGTCCCAGCGCCCACATGCGGCGCGGATCGGCGATCGCGACGGTTTGGCAAAGCCTGCGGTCCGCCGGATGAAAAGGACGCGACCATGAGCATTGAGAACCACGACCCGGCCACGATGTACGGCACGACCATCGTCACGGTCCGCAAGGGCGGCAAGGTGGTGATCGCCGGCGACGGCCAGGTGTCGCTCGGCAACACCGTGATGAAGGGCAACGCCAAGAAAGTCCGCCGCATCGGCAAGGAGGGCGCCGTGATCGCCGGCTTCGCCGGTGCCACGGCCGACGCCTTCACGCTGCTGGAGCGGCTGGAGGCCAAGCTCGAGCAATATCCCGACCAGCTGATGCGCGCCTGCGTCGAGCTCGCCAAGGACTGGCGCACCGACCGCTATCTGAGGCGTCTCGAGGCGATGATGATCGTCGCAGACAAACACGTCACGCTGACGCTCACCGGCAATGGCGACGTGCTGGAGCCTGAGCATGGCGTCATCGCCATCGGCTCGGGCGGCAACTACGCGCTGGCAGCCGCGCGGGCGCTGGCCGAGACCGATTACGACGCCGAGGAGATCGCCCGCCGGGCGATGAAGATCGCCGCCGAGATCTGCATCTACACCAACGACAATGTGGTGGTTGAGAGCCTCGACACGGCGGGGTGAAGGTCGCCGGGATCGGGACAACAGCCCGCTCGCTCGGCTGCAGGTGCAGCGAATAACCCATGAAAAAAGCCCGCGACGATCGCTCGTCGCGGGCTTTTCTGACTCACGTGGAACGGCCCGCGCCCGAGGGCGCGGACTGTAACGGCCGTGCGGCCTATTCCTCGTCGCCGCGTCCCTTCAGGGCCGCGCCGAGAATGTCGCCGAGCGAAGCGCCGGAGTCGGTCGAACCGAACTGCGCGACGGCTTCCTTTTCTTCGGCGATCTGCAGCGCCTTGATCGACACGCCGACGCGGCGGGCCTTCTTGTCGAACTGCGTGACGCGGGCGTCGATCTTCTGGCCGACCGAGTAACGCTCGGGGCGCTGCTCGTCGCGGTCCCGGGCGATATCCGACCGGCGGATGAAGGAGGTGAGATCGGTATCGACGATCTTCACTTCCAGACCGCCGTCCTTCACCTCGGTGACCTCGCAGGTGACCACGGCGCCGCGGCGCACGTCGCCGGCTTCCGCCGCCTCGACGAACGGATCGCCGCCAACCTGCTTCATGCCCAGCGAGATGCGCTCCTTGTCGATATCGACGTCGAGCACCTGCGCCTTGACCATGTCGCCCTTGTTGAACTCCTCGATCACCTGCTCGCCCGGACGATTCCAGTCGAGGTCGGAGAGGTGGACCATGCCGTCGACATCGCCGTCGAGCCCGATGAACAGGCCGAACTCGGTCTTGTTCTTGACCTCGCCCTCGACGATCGTGCCGATCGGGAACTGGTCGCGGAACGACTCCCAAGGATTGGAAAGCGTCTGCTTGAGACCGAGCGAGATGCGACGCTTGTTCGGGTCGACCTCGAGAACGACAACCTCGACCTCTTCGGAGGTGGAGAGGATCTTGCCCGGATGGACGTTCTTCTTCGTCCAGGACATCTCGGACACGTGGATGAGGCCTTCGATGCCCGGCTCCAGCTCGACGAACGCGCCGTAATCGGTGATGTTCGTCACGCGGCCGGTGACCTTGACGCCCATCGGATACTTGACGCCGATGCCGTCCCAAGGATCGGCCTCGAGCTGCTTCATGCCCAGCGAGATGCGGTGCGTCTCCTGGTTGATCCGGATGATCTGGACCTTCACCGTCTGGCCGATCTGCAGGATCTCGGTCGGATGGTTGACGCGGCGCCAGGCCATGTCGGTCACGTGCAACAGGCCGTCGATGCCACCGAGGTCGACGAAGGCGCCGTAGTCGGTGATGTTCTTGACGATGCCGTCGACGGTCTGACCCTCTTCGAGGTTCTGGACGATCTCGGAGCGCTGCTCCGCCCGGCTCTCTTCGAGGACGGTGCGGCGCGAGACGACGATGTTGCCGCGGCGCTTGTCCATCTTGAGGATCTGGAAGGGCTGCGGCGTGTTCATCAGCGGCGTGACGTCGCGGATCGGCCGGATGTCGACCTGGGAGCGCGGCAGGAAGGCAACGGCGCCGTCGAGGTCGACGGTGAAGCCGCCCTTGACCTGGTTGAAGATCTGACCTTCGACCTTTTCACCGGCCTCGAACTGCTTCTCCAGCTTGACCCAGCTTTCCTCGCGGCGCGCCTTGTCGCGCGACAGTACGGCTTCGCCCAGCGCGTTCTCGATGCGCTCGACATAGATCTCGACGACGTCGCCGACCTTGAGATCGCTCTCCTTGCCCTTGACGCTGAATTCCTTGAGGGCGACGCGGCCCTCGACCTTCAGGCCGGCATCGATGACGGCCATGTCCTTTTCGATCGCGACGACGGTGCCCTTGACCACGGCGCCTTCGGCGACGTCCTGTTCGTGGAACGAGGCTTCGAGCAGCGAGGCGAAATCTTCGCGGGACGGGTTTAAGTTAGACATTCCTACTCCTTGGGAACTCTCCCACTATCCGTGGGAAAGCGGCGCGCCGTGGGGCGAAGGCCCCGGGTCAGACATTGCGTTTCGCCCGATGTCGCGGTCCGGCCCGTCCCGAAAACGGGAGAGGCCCGGAGCGGTTTCGCCGTTGCGGCACCGCGCCGTTCGGCGCGCAAGACCGCGGCCGGGCAGGATCGATCGAAGCATGGCGGGCCGTGGAGATATCCGGTGCCGAAAAAATCAGGCGGAGGACAAGCCGTTGGCCGATAGCCGAAAAGGGCGTGCCTTCTTACGAACGGCCGCCCCTACACTCCGTTCCGGCAGGCCAGGGACCGGTCGATGATCGCGCAGGCCGCACGGAACGCCGTTTCTATATCCAATTCGCTGGTATCCAGCAAGTGCGCGTCGGTCGCTGGTTTCAACGGCGCGACGCTGCGCCCGGCGTCGCGCGCGTCGCGCTCGCGGACTTCGGCGAGAATCCGCTCATAGGCGACGTCGCGGCCCTTGGCGGTAAGTTCGTCGGTCCGGCGGCGCGCCCGGACCTCGGCCGAGGCGGTGACGAAGATCTTCACTCGCGCGTTCGGGCAGATCACCGTGCCGATGTCGCGCCCGTCGAGCACCGCGCCTTCCGGCCGCGACGCGAAATTGCGCTGAAACGCGGTCAGGGCCGACCGGACTTGCGGATGCACGGCGACGCGCGAGGCGAGTTCCCCGGCTTCGCGGCCGCGCAAGGTCCCGTCGTCGAGATGCGATGTATCGAGCCGCTCGGCGATCGGTGTCACCGCCGCGGCGTCGTCGAGGTCGATGCCGCAATCGTCAGCGAGCTTGCCGATGGCACGGTAGAGCAGGCCGGTGTCGAGATAAGGTAGGTCGTAATGCTCCGCCAGCCGCTTGGCGAGAGTGCCCTTGCCTGCGGCCGCGGGTCCGTCGATGGCAATCGTCAGTGGCTCGGTCATAGGGCGTGATCCGTGTTGGACGGCAGGTCCGGCTCCATTTCGGGAACCGGCGCGAGAGCGAGGGTGCCGCGCGCGTCCAGCACCAGCAGGATCGCGGCGACGACGGCGCCGAGCAGAAACGGGACGGCGACCATGAATAGGATCAGCTCGAGTTCGCCGATCCAGCGAGTAAGGCGCAGCGCGAAATCGATGACGCCATTGCCGGTGTCGAAAAGCCCCGGCAGCGCGATCTCGCCGCGCAGCGCCAGCCGCTCGGCGGCGCCCTTCTGGGTCTGATAGATCACCGCGATCACGCCGCAGAAGGCCAGGAAGGCGGGCATCGGCAAAAGCGCGGCCAGACGGCTGCCGAGTGTCCCCGACCGTGCCCGAAGATGTCGCGCGCGATAGCGGCCGTAGATGAAGGCGACCGGCGAGAAGAACACGATGGCGAAGATCGCCGCGATCATGCGCGGTTCGCCTTCTCGCGCCGGACGCCGATCTCGACATGGTTCAACGCCGCATAGGGCGGGCGCTCGAAGATTGCCGGTTCGTCGAGAAAGGCGAGCAGCATATCGAACGCGTCGACGCCCCAGAAGACCGGTCCCGCCACTCCGTCCGCATCGTAAGGCACGAAGCTCGGAACGCCGAAGACGCCGGCGGCGAGGGCGTCTTCGGTATTCGCCCTCAGCGCGGCCTTCGAGGCTTCCGCCATGGCGAGGGCCGGATCGAGACCCAGCCGCTCCGCCAGCGCCGCCAGGCCGTCCGGCGTGTCGACGGGATGGCCTTGCGAAAACACGAAATCGAAGGCGCCGCGCACCGTTGCCAGATCCGCGCCCGCGCCGTCATGGGCGCCTGCCAGGAGGCGCAGGGCGGCCAGCGGGTTGAACGGGTGACGCGGCGGAAACACCGTCTCACGGCCCAGCGTCGCCCCGAGAAACACCGCCTGGCGATAGGTATGCAGACGCTTGGCTTCGATTTCGGCCGGTCCGAGCTGGCCATGATGGGCCAGTACCGCGCCAAACAGGATCGCCCGCGGCCGCACCGCGACATCGGCCGGCAGGTCGGGCAGCCGCGCCAGAACGATATGGGCGTAGGGCGACAGGAGGTCGTAATAAAAGTCGAGCCGGCGTGTCATCGCTAGGCCTCCGGCGTCTCGATTTGCGCCCCGAGGCCCGTCATCATCGCCTCGAATTCGGGAAAGCTGGTGGCAATCATACGGCCGTCATCGACGGTCACGGCTGTCTCGCAGGCCATGCCGAGAACCAGAAAGCTCATGGCGATGCGGTGGTCGAGATGGGTGGCGACGGTGCCGCCGCCATAGCCGCGCGCCTCGGGATCGCCGGTCACGGTCAGCCAGTCGGCGCCTTCCTCGTGGACGATACCGTTGGCTGCGAGCCCGGCGGCGACGGCGGCCAGCCGGTCGCTCTCCTTGACGCGCAATTCGTCGAGACCGCGCATCACCGTCGTGCCCTTGGCGAAGGCGGCGGCGATCGCCAGCACCGGATATTCGTCGATCATCGACGGCGCGCGGGCTTCCGGCACCTCGATCGCGGTCAGTTCGGAATGGCGCACATTCAGGTCGGCGACGTCCTCGCCGCCGGCAACGCGCCGGTTCACGATTTCGATCGCGGCGCCCATGTCGACGAGCGTCTCGATCAGGCCGGTGCGGGTCGGGTTCATCAGGACGTTTTCGATGGTGACGTCCGAGCCCGGCACGATCAGCGCCGCGACGATCGGAAAGCCGGCCGAGGACGGATCGCCCGGCACGACGAAATCGGTAACGCCCGTGAGTGGGCCCTGGCCTTCGAGGCGGATATGCCGCACCCCGGCCGCGTCGGTCTCGACGGCGATCGTCGCGCCGAAGCCTTGCAGCATCTTTTCAGTGTGGTCGCGGGTCATCACCGGTTCGACCACGGTGGTGATTCCCGGCGCGTTCAGGCCGGCGAGGAGGACCGCGGATTTTACCTGCGCCGAGGCCATCGGCACCCGGTATTCGATCGGCGCGGCGACACGGGACCCGCGAATCGACAGCGGCAGCCGGTCGCCGGAACGCGCCACCACTTGCGTTCCCATCAGCCGCAGCGGATCCAGCACCCGGCCCATCGGCCGCTTCGACAGCGACGCGTCGCCGACGAAGGTGGTGGCGAAGTCGTAGGAGCCGACGAGGCCCATGGTCAGCCGCGCGCCGGTACCGGCATTACCGAAATCCAGAACCCCTTCCGGCTCCAGCAGACAGCCATTGCCAACGCCGTGGACCACAAAGGCATCGCCCTCCTTGGCAATCAGCGCGCCCATCGCCCGCATGGCGTTGCCGGTGGCGATCACGTCTTCGCCTTCGAGAAGCCCGGTGATCCGGGTCGTGCCGGCGGCGATCCCGCCGAACAGGAAGGCGCGATGGGAGATCGACTTGTCGCCCGGCACTGTCGTTCGGCCGGTCAGCCCGCCGGTCTTGCGAGCGCTGATCGGTCGTGGCGTCGCCGTTGCATGCATGTCTCTGGTCCCGTCTTTTCCGGCTTCGCGTGCCTGACTTCGATCGCCTGGCAGCGGCGCGCTCTTTCTGTCGCCGTAATCGGGCTTTGACAAGGGCCGGACGAGGCCGTAAGGGACCAACCGATTTTCATCGGAGCGGAATTGCGGCAATCAGACAGCCGGCTACCTCTTCGCGGCCGCAAGGCCGCGGCGGTGACCGGCCGGATCGCGCGGCCCCTTCCTACCGAGAGCGACCTGGGCGGACGCGGACGCGCCGACCCCAATCGACGACGAGGCAATGATGGCGAAATCCGAACTCGGCACCAAGCGGACCGACCCAGAGACGGGCCGCAAATTCTACGATCTGGGCAAGGATCCGATCGTCTCCCCCTATACGGGCAAATCCTATCCGCTCTCGTTCTTCGAGGTCGAGCCGACGCGCGGCTCCGTGCCGAAGGAGAAGGCCAAGGCGAAACCGAAGGCCGCGGTCGAGGATGAGGAAGAGGAGGAGACGGTCGAGGTCGAGGGGACCGAGAACACGGTCTCTCTCACCGACGTCGAGGAGGAGGAGGAATCCACCTCCGACAAGTCCGATCTGCCCGACGTCGACGTGACGGACGACGAGGACGACGACAGCGACGACAACGACACCTTCCTGGCGACCGACGACGATGATGACGATGACGACGACGTCGCCGACATCATCGGCGGCGGCCGGGACGACGACGACGATTGATCGCGACGGGCGAGACGGCGCGGTCGTTTGATCGTCCGCGCCGCGTCCGCGGCTCGTCGAAATTCGCTTGATCTTCGCGGCGGGCTTGATTAAAAACCCGCCGATACCGACGCGGGCCGCACCCAGGGCTCGCCGACAGTTCGCCGGTTGCCGGCGGCGTGGGGCCATAGCTCAGCTGGGAGAGCGCTACAATGGCATTGTAGAGGTCAGCGGTTCGATCCCGCTTGGCTCCACCAAATTCTCTCCAAGACACTGATATCTCTTGGAGCCCCTGCTTATCAGCACTTTGACATCGCTCGTGCATCACAGACGTGGTACACAGGAGCATGAAAAACGTGTCCGAAACCAACCGCCTCCTGAAGCGAAAGAACGTCTGGTACTATCGTCGTCGGGTGCCGCTGCCGCTCGTCTCGAAAGTCGGCAAAAAGTTCATTCAGATCAGCCTCGAAACATCGAGCTTGGCAGAGGCGAAGAAGCGAAGAACGGTCCGCGACCTCGAATGGGATACCCGCTTCGACGCCTTTGAGAACGGCGGTGACGATCCGGTGGCTGGAGACGTCGCCGACAAGCCCGAGGTCCCATTCGTCGATCTCGTCCGCCGATATGTCGATCGCATTGATCATCGATCGGCCCATCGCCTGCTGGCCGACGGTCCTGCCGATTTGGCCGAGCAACGGGCCATGCGGATGGACAACGAGCTTGAACTTCAGGCACTGACCACGCCGGACGATCCGCATGTCGCCGAGTGGGTCTATCATGCCGAACGCCGGATGCTGGCAGACTTGGACGTCGCCGTTGCCGACAGCCTGTCAGCTTCGCGATCCGCCGAAATCGTCAGGCGGGGCCTGGTCGAGATCGCCCGCCGGAAGGCGGCCCGCCTTCACGATGATTTTTCGAAGAAGCACTTCGATCACCTCTTCGACCCCGACCGCCCAATGGAAGTCCTGTTCGGCGAACTCGCCAAGCAGCATTTGGCGATGAAGTTGGAGGAGGCGGAAGCGAACACGCAGTCGTCGAAATGGGTCGAGAAGGTCACCGCGCATGTCGCCCTCATCCGGGAAATCGTCGGCGACAAGAAGCCTGTCAGCGCGATCGACTTCGATGAAAGCCTGCGGGTCCGCAGCGTCATCGCCCAGCTTCCCTCGAACCGATCGAAATTCTACCCCAAACTCTCGATCGAAAAGGCCATCCAGCAAGGCAAGAAGGATGGTCGTGCAACGATGGCCTTCATCACGCAGACCGACTACCTCCGAACCTTCAAGGACATCCTCGATCTCGGATGCCTGAAGCGTCTTTTGCCGAACAATCCGGCCGCGACCCTCCAGCCTTTGAAGAAGGATCAGGTCGCCCTCGACAAGAAGCGCCTGCCGTTTTCGGAGGAGCAGGTGCGATCCGTTCTGACGTCGCCTTTCTATCATCAGTGCTCACCCGGAGCGTCCAAGCCGTACAGCAAGCCAGATCGCGACTGGCGCTTCTGGCTTCCCCTGATCTGCGCGCTGATGGGAATGCGACCTTTGGAAGTCTGCCAGCTGCTCGTCGGGGATATCCACAAAACGCCGAAGGGCACCGATTTCATCGACGTTGCTGAAACCAAGGACGACGACGATGAAAACGTCAAAACACTGAAGACATCGGCGAGCCGTCGACAGATCCCGATCCACCCGGAGCTGCTCAAGATCGGTTTCCTGAACTTCGTCGACGGCCGGCGTTCGATGGTGGGGGAGAAAGGACGGCTGTTCGCGCATCTGAAACCCGACGCGCACGGCAATTCTGCGTCGTACCCCATGAAGCGTTTCCGCGACCACTTCCTGCCTGCGGCGATCAAGCTTCAACCGCGCCAGTCGTTCTACTCATTTCGGCATTCGTTCCGTGATGCGCTACGGCGATGCGAGGCACCAGCAAGCGCATTGAAGGCCCTTGGAGGCTGGACGGAGGCGAAGGCCGTCAGCGATCACTACGGGACGACGCATGATCCCGACCATCAGGCTCAGTGGATCGCCAAGGTCGTCTATGAGGGTCTCGATCTGGGATTTCTCGAAGGGGCGTACTGATAGCGGGGAGCAGCTCCCAATCATGGGCCGTGACGAATTTCCACGGCTTGGGCATGCGGCGTGACGATCATCAAGCTCAAGTTCCCGGAGGTGTCTTCTAACAAAACCCAAACACAGCCGAAAAACGACCATCCCAATAGCCATACAAGCCCGCCCACAGGCCCCCAGCCTGCATCGGCACATACCCTTAATCGACAAATTCACCGTCCTGGTAACGCCCCACAGCGTATCGACGGCCACGGGGAATGAACCTCGACTTCGACTAAAATGCAATTGGTTGCGGACGCCGGGGGCCACGGGTCACGGCAGCTGGGCTCCTTGGCAGCTCACCCCGCGCCCATCCGCGTCGCGGTGTCGGGCTGACGCACGAACCCAGAGTTCCGGGTAATCTCGCGCCTGACGAGATACCAGAGCCGCTGCTCGGCAGGTTCATCATGACCGCGACGTCGCGCTTCCTCCCACGCCTCGTCCGGCGGCATTACCGTAATCAGGGTATAGGCTTCCCGTTCGACCCGGCGGCGCAGGTCGCGCCGGGCAGTGAGGAGGGACCGCAGACGAGCGATCAGCGACACCATGGGTTTCCGGTATTCGGCCATCGCTGTGAGAGCCTTTCCTGAACGAGGACGTCGCCAGCGTCTCGGCCGTCCGCAAGGGTGACCGTCACGAGGGTCCTACCGTAATAGCCGGTGCCGTCACGGCTCAGCGAATAACCCGCCGACATGAGGCGTCGAAGTCTATCACGGGCAGCCAGGCCTTTACGCTTCTCAGCGGCGCACTCCGGCTTGGATATCTCCGGCGTATCGATGTTCTTCATGCGCCACTTCTCGCCGTCCTGCCAGCCGGTGTCACCGTCGACGATGCAGGTGACCCCGCGCGCGGCCCGGTTGCCGCCAGAGCAGGTGCCGATCGGGCCGGAATAACGCTGAGCGGCGGCAGCGTCTGTGAAGATGGATCGAAGATCGACGGAAGTGGGCAGTTGGATGCCGCCCCATCGATCCAGCGCCAACGGCGTGAAGAAGACCAGCGCAGAAGTGAGGCCCAGCAAGGGCCAGAAGGGAACCCGAGAAAGGAACGGCCTCTCGTGTCGACGCTGCCGAGCAGACGGGATCGGGACGATCTTCTTGGGCCAGTTGGACACCTCGGACCGATGGCGTCGCTTGCGGAGGTCGGCCAGATTGTCGAGCCACGGATCAGCCATGAAGGGAAGTCGTAGCTGGCTCCGGTCAATCACCGGTTAAGGCCGATGGGCAAATGCGGTTTTTCGCCTGGCACCCCTTCTCGACCGTCGGACGTCCTCAGCGGGTGCAATCCCTTGTGCTGTCGTGGCTGGCGCTTGTCCTTGCCGCTGGAATGCGTCGGGTTCCTCCTGATGGCCCGGGCCCACAGCTATACCGAGGTAAAAAAACCGTCTTGATGGCGGTCAGGAAGCATCTCTAGGTTCCGGTCGAACGCGATTGTTGCCGGAGACCGATGATGTCGAATGCCATTGAAGTGGTGCGTCCCAGAGAGGCTGCTGCCGTCCTGAACCTGTCGACGTCTACCCTCGCAAAAATGCGGGTACGCGGCGACGGTCCTCCCTTCGCCAAGCTCGGCGGGAAGATAGTCGTCTACCGGCTCGCTGATCTAGACGCATGGATCAATGAACGAAGCCGGGTCTCGTCAAGCGGCTGACGCAGTCGCTTGCAGACAAGTCTGCCGCACCATGCGGCACGGTGTCAGCTGATGTCGTCCACGTCATGCACGAACGATCCTAGCCTCATCCTCCAGCAGCTGCTGCTGCCGATTTCACAAACACTGCCACTCAGTTTCAGGGAGGCACCACGATGACCGATGCGATATTTCAAGCCATGATCGACAAGGCGGAGCGGCTAAGTCGCTACCCGACTTTTGTCGGGGTCGCGGACCTATGTGGCATGCTGGGTGTCTCGGAACGGACAGTCCGCCGTTGGCAACGAGAGGGCCGGATGCCGCCGAGGGCAAGGCGCGGTCATCGTCTGGTTTATCAGTCCTCCGACTTCTCAGCCTGGCTGGCAGAACAGGTGCGAGGCTGAAATGGCTGATCCTATCGAACTTCAACAAATCGCAAATGCACTCGGCGGTGATACCAACGACGCTTGGATCAACATTCCCGGTCCTGGCCATGGCAGCGCCGATCGATCTCTTGGCTTCATGTTCGATAAACAGGCTCGGGACGGGTTCCGGTTATTTAGCTTCGCGAATGACGATCCGTTGGAGTGCCGGAAATACGTTAAGGCGCGGCTCCGAACGTTGGCGGAGGAAGGGCTTCCGCGTGTCCCAAAGGCTGTCACAGCAGACGATGAAGCCGTGTCGCAGGGGCAGAGCCGTATAGAAAGCGCTCTGAAAATCTGGGCGCAATCAGTCCCGGCGAGCGGAACAGTGGTTCAGACCTACCTTGCCGGCCGTGGGTGCGGGTTGCTTACGCCCTTGCTTGACAACGAGGTGCGGTTCCATCCGTGCTGTCCTTTCGGCTCTGGAACGCAGGTCCCGGCGATGATTGCGCTGATGCGTGACATCCTGACGGGCGTACCCACGGGCATCCACCGGACAGCCCTGCAAGACGACGGCAAGGGCAAGCTAGACATGGGCACCGGCGCGTCCAAGAGAATGTTAGGCGTCGCCAAGCGCGCTGCCGTGCAGCTTCAACCGGCCTCCACGGTGTTAGGGATCGCTGAGGGCATAGAGACTGCTCTCAGTGCTGCTCAGATTTTTCGCAAGCCGGTGTGGGCCGTTTTGTCGGCGGGAGGCATGGCAACATTTCCAATCATCCCAGGACTTAAGCGTCTCGTCGTATTTGCCGACCACGATGATGCGGGACTGGCGGCTGCTGAGGCGTGTGCCACGCGGTACTCGGCGGCAGGTGTCGGCGGTGAAATTCGGCCCCCGGAAACAAGGGGATCCGACTGGAACGATTGGGCGCGCGAGGGGGTAAGATAGAGCCATGGGACTGAAATTTGCGGGTATCAAACCCGGTAAGGTTCTCGATTTTAACGAGTACAAGAAGGTTTCTAAGCCCGGAGACTGGCTGCCCCAGTGTGCGACAGACGGTAACGGGCGGCCCATCAGCAACCTGGCCAACGTAATGATCGGTCTACGAACAGATCAAAACCTATTGGATCTGGTTGCGTTGGACGAAATGCTCGGCATCGAAGTTCTGCAAAAGCCGCTGCCCGGCGAGGCAGTACAGCCTGAGGGTTTCAAAGCTCGTGCTATGACCGACGAAGACGTTTCGGCCATTCAGGAATACCTCCAGCAGGTGGGGCTTCGGCGGGTTGGCAAGGACACAACGTTTCAAGCGATCAGCCTGAGAGCTCGGGAGCGTGCATACCATCCCGTTCAGAACTTGCTGAGCGAGTTGAAATGGGACGAGGTACCGCGGGCGGGAAATTGGCTTTCAACCTATCTCGGCGCGGAACAGACCCCTTATACGGAACGCATCGGGACTATGTTCCTGGTCAGCATGGTTGCACGAGCTTATGAGGCCGGCTGTAAAGCAGATTACATGGTGGTGCTGGAAGGGCCCCAGGGCGCGAGGAAATCGACGGCATGCGGTATTCTCGGATACCACTGGTTTTCCGACAGCCTGCCGGACGTGACGGCGGGAAAGGACGTGGTGCAGCACCTCCAGGGAAAGTGGCTTATCGAGATCGCAGAGATGTCCGCAATGAGCAAAGCAGAAACCGCCGCGCTCAAGGCGTTTATTACCCGCCCCGTTGAGCAATTTAGACCGGCTTACGGTCGTAAAGAGGTTGTCCGGCCGAGACAGTGCATTTTCATCGGAACCACAAACAAAGATACGTATCTATTGGATGAAACGGGGGGCCGACGCTTTTGGCCTGTCAAAGTCGGGAAAATTAATACAGATGCACTTCGCGCGGATCGCGATCAACTGTTTGCGGAGGCGTTACAGCTCTATAAAATGGGCACCAAGTGATATCCGGATGATGCCTTCGAACTGCAGTACATCAAGCCGGAGCAGGATGCTCGCTTTGAAGCAGACGTTTGGGAGGAGGCCATCAGAGAGTTTATCGCTACTTACAAGCCCGAAATCCTTCGGGTCGGGGAAGTGTTGGAAAAGGTCTTCGATCTGGAGAAGGGGAAGCAGGGTCGGAGAGAACAGAACAGGGTGACCCAGGTCCTAACCCGCATTGGGTGGAAGCGGCTTCAGAAAGACAGCGCTGGGTATCGCCCTTGGGGGCCGCCGCCGTGAAGTTTCATAACGGCCAAGCGGACGACACGGACTAGATTTCCGGTTTTCTCACCCCCCTAATTTCGTTTCCACAAAGTCCTAACAGGGTCGTCCGGTCGTCCGGTCGTCCGGCCCCGAGGACACGCCCTCCTCTTCTGTCTCCAGTACAGTTCCGAGGACAAACGCCTGTTCGACGGGAAGAGGCTCGCCACAGGCGCGTTGACGGTCATATTGATCATGGACAAAGAATGGGTTCAGTGAGCGCATACGATAGTTGGGACAGTTCTGGGAATAGCGCACTAGCGGCGATCAACCCTTGCCCACGCTCGCCCATCAGCTAGCGTCAATTTGGGGTCACTCGATCTCGACCTCCCTGCCACGGCAAGGAGGCCATGATGACAAACCTATTCGACTACGACGGACCGCCAGATGACGCCGAGACGGGATCGCCCCCGCTCATAGAGCCGCTATCCTGCGACGCGTGGATCGCCAGCTCGACCGTCCACAAGGCCATCCGACGAGGTGACGCCGAGACCGCCGAGCGAGCCGTCCTCACGCTGATCAGGCACCGTGGAAACGGCGTCTTTCGTCGCTTGATGGTGATCGCCTATGAAGACATCGGCATCGGCGCTCCCGATCTGCTGGTGACCCTCACCCGGCTCTGCACCGACGCCCGTCTTCGACGGCAGTATGGCGACACCTCGACTGTCGCCCGTTGGATGGTCCGGGCCATGGCGGCGGCTCCGAAGGAACGGTCGAGCGATTACCTGATCTGCTCGGCCGTCCACCGGCCTGATTGGGAATGCCACCGCGAGGCCGTGGGTGCGCTCAGCATCAGAGACAGGATCACCGTCGCGACGGATGCTGACGCGCCATTGGGGTTAAGGGCAACCGCGTCGTGGTTCGCCTCGGGTGTCGAAGCCGGCACCGAGAAGCGGATCGGTGGCGGTGACCTGCCCGGCCTCATGACGGCTTATGTCGATGCCGGGCTCCCCCAAGCGACGGCGTGGGCCGTCGAGGCCGCTGCGAAGGCCACACACGAGCCGATCGTCCTGATGCTGCCGCCGCTCCTCCAGGAGCTCAGACGGGGCCTGAGGGGGCCGACAAGCCGTTCAGTGCCAGTTCCACCGACGCTGTTCGTGGACGGCGTCCCGACCTATGCCCTCGACAAGCACACGCGGGCCGGCCGACAGGCGATCATGAACTTCGCTCGTGAGAACCAGGACGTCCGCTCGGTCCTCCAACGGTACGTTCCCGAGTTCCGGCATCGTGACGCCGCATATCTCGCCTCCTTCTACACTGACGCCATGCCGGTTACGCACCGGTTCGAGTGGGATCAGGTCGATGAGCTGGAGATGCTGGGCCAGGACACGGACCTGCTCTGGGCCGGCATCCCCGTCGACGGGATGTCTGACGTGCTCGACGTCTTCCGGTCCAACCTCGACCATCTGAACCAGGTTCGAGCGGGCCTTCTTGGTTCGTCATCGGCCAAGGGGATCGGATGATGAGGGCGGTCCTAACCACCGATAACTTCCATTTCTCGCGACCCAAATTGGGCTCGGCTCAACGTGCAATTGATTGCACGGGCTCGATGACCAATGCGGCTCCCGGTGATGAGACGACGGCCGGTCATGATCGTGCAATTGATTGCACGCCAACCGACCACCCGGCCCATCACGATCAGACGGCGGCAGACGGGGACATCCGTGCAATTGATTGCACAAGGAGCTCACCCGATCGACGCATGGCGACCCACCCCGCCGACCGGCGTGCAATCGATTGCACGGACCATGCCACCACGCGTGCAATCCATTGCATGGCTGTCGATGTCGGGTGCTTCAACGATCTCGCGCCCGTAGTAGCTGACCTGGTTGACGGGTCGCTGTCCGCGAGCAGCAAGCGGGCCTACCAATCCGACCTCGACCAGTTCCTCGCCTGGGGTGGCATGATCCCGGCCTCGGCCGAAATGGTCGCCACCTATGTCGCCATGCACGCCGATCTGCTGGCCCCCGCCACGCTGACACGACGGCTTGCCTCACTGGCGAAAGCCCATGCGCTAAAGCGGGTGTCGAGCCCGACGACCGATCCTCTCGTCAAGGCAACCCTTCGGGGCATCAAGCGCAGGCACGGCACTGCCCAGCTTCAGGCCAAGCCGCTCCTACGCGACGATCTGTTCGCCGTTCTGGCGGTCATGGGTGATCGGCCGAAGGACATCCGGGACCGTGCCCTGCTACTGATCGGGTTCGCTGGCGGCTTCCGCCGATCGGAACTGGTGGGTCTCGACGTAATGGACGTGGAGACAGTGCGCCAGGGGCTGGTGATCATGCTGCGGCGGTCCAAGACGGACCAGACCGGGGCTGGCCGCAAGATCGGGGTCCCCCATGGCCGGATGCGGTGGTGCCCCGTAACCGCACTGGAAGCATGGCTGTCGGCCTCCGGTGCGGGTTTCGCTAAGTCCCGGACAGTGATTTCAGAATGTCGCGGACACGGATTTCGGTAAGTCGCGGACAGCGATTCCGGAAAGTCGCGGACAGATAATTTCGGGCTGGGTGCGGATTTCGAGAGCGCCGCTTTGGCAGGT
>DRFF01000100.1 GCA_011050685.1 Aurantimonas coralicida | reverse complement strand
TCGACCGGGCCGGCGCTCTCGCCGCACAGAATGCGTCGGCGGAAATGATCCGGTCGACGCTGGCCGAGGCAGTGGCGAGTTCCCGCGTGTCTAGTGAGATCCCCGAGGAATATCGCTGGGATGCCGAAGATCTGGATCGCGGTCCCTTCGGCGACCGGGAAGGGAGGGCGATCTGATGGCTGACAATCCCGCACCCCTCCGGAATTCGTCTTTCGCCGACGACCTCGCCAAGCGCGGCGTCGCATTCCCGCTCGCCGGTTTCGCGCCCGGCGGCTACAGCGTCCCATGCCGGACCTGCGCCCGGCGTTTCACCGGCGACAAGCGGGCGAGCCGGTGCCTGCCTTGCGCCGTCAAGACGGCGATCGCCACCGGCTCGGAGGCAAGGGACGAGGCAGAAAGGGAGGGAGAGCTTGAGCGGTTTGATCGCATCGACGACCTTCGCAAGGTCGTCGTTGCAGCGATTCGCGAGGCCGACGGGCCGAAGGCGGATATAGAGGAAAAGTGGCGGGAGGTGAGGCTGTGGCGTGACGGCCACCTCGCATGCTGCATCCCGACGCCTCACCTTGCCGGCGTCGACGCCGACAAGATACCGCAGATCGTCAGGAGCTATCTGGACGCGTTCGATTTCGGACGGAGTTCGGTCAGCCAGGGCGGCGGCCAGAAGACGGGGAGCGCGTGAGATGACCTATCAATTCCCGAAACAGGCATTCCGGCACGATCCAGATGCCGGCGTCACTGGCGACTGTCATCGCACCGCAGTCGCCTGCGTCCTTGGGCTGCCTGGAACCCCACGACGTGGTGGATACTCGGCGGCACGAGCCGGTCGGGCGAAAACCATTCCGCGGTCTGCCGCGGCGGCGAGATCGTCCACGACCCCCATCCCGACGAGGTCGGCATCGTCGCTCCTTCGCCAGGCGGGCATTACTGGGTCGATTTTCTGGTGGCCGCGGGGAGCGCGTGATGGCGGAAATCGATGTGTATAAAGCGAACGATAAGCCGTTATCGTTCGCTTCGGTCCCCGGAGACACCCTCGAAGAAGCCGAAGTTCGGGCAGTGATCGAGGACATGTCGGAGACCTATCTGGAATGCCCGTATAGGGACGTCCGATACGAACCCTACACACCTCGCGTCCTATTCGAGTCGAGGGGTGCGCCGACATACCGGCGCACCGTCGGTCAGGGCATCGGAGTCCTGCTGCTGGACGCCGGACGCGTCCTGGCTGCATGGCGCAATCTCGGCACACACGCGCTCGCCGGCGGCGTCGTCGTCGAGGCTGCACAGGCAGACGAGGTGCACAATGGCATCGGCCCCGTCTGGAGGGTATGGATCTATCGGCGCTGCGATCACTGGCTGCGCCAGATGGATACCTACGCGGTCCGATCATGCGGCACCGTGATCACCGGTGCGAACGTCGCCCAGGTCCGGCGGCGCGAGCGTTTTTACCGCGAGCGGGTCGGCGAGATCGACTGGTCGGCGGTCGAGGCGTGGCCGGAGACGCCGATCGACGTGACCGACGCCCGGGTCCGCGAAAAGCGCGGGCCTGTCATTGTCAACGTCAACTGCTTGAGGTGGATCGACGCGGTTCGTGGGGTGTCACGGATACTGCGACCGCTCCCTATGTCGCTCGTCCAGGCCGGCGATGGACACTGGCTGTCTTTCGGCACCCACGAGCAGCCGGACGACGTGCTGGAAGCCTACTACGAGCACCTGGAAATGGCGATCAGTCCGGAGCTTGAGCCGCCGGTGCCGATCGCTGACGACGACATGGACGCGATCGCGGCGTTGTAGGGTCGAAGAAAACTCAGTGTTATACTTTTGTTCTGGTAATTCGGAAATCATTCTGTCATATTGTCAAAAATCGCCCCAGGGTCGGAGATTCGAATGTCCGCAGTTTCAGAGTTCACGCGTATGAGGGAAGCGACGGGTATGTCGATCGAGGAACTGGCCGAGGAACTTGAGGTCAGTGCCCGCACGATCCGTCGCTGGGAAGCTGGTGAGCCAAAGCCGAGTCGGGTAATTATCCGCTACGTCTCTGAACTGGCAGGGTCGAACGTCGCTGAGACGTCCGGGACATTCACCTTCATTGACCTGTTCGCCGGCATCGGCGGACTGCGCCGCGGTTTTGAATCCATTGACGGACGCTGCGTCTACACCTGCGAGCGCGACAGATACGCCCGATCGACGTACGGAGCGAACTTCCTGTGCGACCACCCGATCGACGAAGACATTACCGAGGTTGCCGCCGAGGACATTCCGCCTCACGATGTCCTGCTGGCCGGTTTTCCCTGCCAGCCATTCTCGATCGCCGGCGTTTCAAAGAAGAATTCCCTCAACCGGGCGCATGGTTTCGCCTGCGACGCGCAGGGGACGCTGTTCTTCGACGTCGCACGAATCATCGGACATCATCGCCCGAAGGCCTTCCTGCTGGAGAACGTCCGCAATCTCGTCAACCACGACAAGGGGCGCACCTTTCGCGTGATCATGCGGACGCTCGAGGAGGAACTCGGCTATCAGGTTCGTGCCCGCGTCATCGACGCCAAGGGTTTTCTGCCGCAGCACCGCGAACGGATATTCATCGTCGGTTTCCGCGAACCAAACGCGTTTTCCTTCGATGATCTCGATATTCCATCGTCGTCTCACGGCCCGAAGCTCGGTTCGATCCTGCATCCTGAAGACGGCAGCGAGGCGCCGGAGATTCCATTTACCGATGCAGACGGCATGGTCTCGGAAAAATATGTCCTGACCGACCACCTTTGGGGCTATCTTCAGGGTTATGCCGCTAAGCACAAGGCGGCCGGAAATGGCTTCGGTTTCGGCCTCGTTGGCCCTGACGGCGTAGCCCGCACTCTGTCGGCCCGATATTACAAGGACGGCTCGGAAATTCTGATCGAGCGTCCCGGCGGGGCGCCCCGGCGCCTGACGCCTCGGGAGTGTGCGCGCCTGATGGGCTTCGACCGCCCGGGCACCAATCGCCCGATGAAGATCCCGGTCTCTGACACGCAGGCCTATCGGCAGTTTGGCAACTCCGTTGCAGTCCCTGTCGTCGAGGCGGTCGCGAAGCACATGGAACCATTCATTCTCGACAGTGAAACTCGGCTCAGGGAGCCGGAGATGGCTGCGGTTGCCTGACGTTGTCGACGCTGCCACACGCAGCCGGATGATGTCCGGCATCCGGGGGAAGGATACGAAACCGGAATTCATCGTGCGCCGCGGGCTTCATGCCCGCGGTTTCCGCTACAGGTTGCATGACCGGCGGTTGCCGGGCAGGCCTGACCTCGTCCTGCAAAAGTTTGGGGCGGTCATCTTCGTGCATGGCTGTTTCTGGCATGGCCACGACTGCTCGTTATTCCGTCTACCGGGGACGCGGAAGGAATTTTGGGAAGGCAAGATCAAAGGGAACGTTCGTCGCGACGCCAATACCGAAGCCGTCCTTGTGGCCGCCGGATGGCGGGTCATGGCTGTCTGGGAGTGCGCCTTCCGTGGTCGCGACCGGCTCCCTGAAGGCGAAGCTCTGGACAACGTCGCCAAATGGCTGGAGGCTGGCCGGCGGACGGGAATCGTCCGCGGAGTGGCTAATGCCGGTGATGCCTATCGAGGAGTGGATTGAGGAACATTCGTCGGAAGGCGATGCCATCTGGTACGTCAAACGACTGTCCGGCAACGACACGGGACTCACCGGCGGCCACCAGGTCGGTATCTATGTTCCGAGGCCGATCGCATTTGAACTGTTTCCGGCCATAGACACGGTCGATAAGAAGAATCCCCGACAGAACTTCGATCTGATGATCGATTCACATCCGGCCTCGGACGTCTCGCAGGCTAAGGTTGTGGCAATCTATTACAATGCCCGGCGCGTGCCGGGCGAGACAGGCACGCGCAACGAAGTCCGGATCACACGGTTCGGTGGACGTCAGTCTCCCTTCCAGGACGTCGACAATACGTCTGCGCTGACCGCATTGGTCTTCCGGGCGGGCAAAGACGGCCAGGTCCGGGCGAATGCATGGGTCTGCGAGAGTGTCGAAGAAGAAGATGCCATCGAGGGACTGGTCGGTCCGATCGATCCGGGCAAGGCCGTACGGTGGTCCAGGCAGCAGCCGGTTGGCCCTCTTTTCGGGAGGCTGACAAGGGGGACGGCGCCGGCAGCTCCGGTTGGACGGATGTCCAGGGAAGAGATCCCGGCAGCGTGGATAAACAACTTTCCGTCGGGGCAGGAGATTGTCGACAAGACCGTTGAACTGTTTCCCGGCACCGGACTGGACCCTGACAAGCGGCTGGTCAGGCGGCGCGACGTGGAGTGGGAGATATTTCAGAGCATCGAGAGGGCAGGATCGATGGAGACCGTTGCCCGGGGCTTCGAGCAGTTCGAGGAATTTTTGAAGTTTGCGAACAGCGTCATGCAGCGGCGCAAGTCGAGGTCTGGAAACTCCCTTGAGTTTCATGTCCGACATATTCTCGGTGAGGAGGGACTCGTCGAAGGTGTCGACTTCTCGTTCAACGCTCGGATCGAGGGCGGAAAAAAGCCCGACTTTCTGTTTCCCAACAAGGGGCGCTATGAGGATCCGGAACACCCCGCAACGGAGCTTCGTATTCTTGCGGCCAAGACCACGCTGCGTGACAGATGGCGGCAGATAATGCGCGAGGCAGACCGAATTCCACTGAAGCACGCTATTACGCTGCAGGAAGGTCTAAGCGACAATCAGTTCCGGGAGATGCGGGAAGCCGGACTGCAACTTGTCGTGCCAGTCCCCTTATGGTCGAAATACCCACAGGGGATACGGGATGAACTATGGTCGCTCGAACGGTTCATAGCTGAGGCAAGGGCGCTTCGAAAATGATCTTTATGGTCGAACACGAAGGCATGACAAAGTCGCTCGACGAGATAACCTCGCCGGCGCTGCAGGCGCTTGTTAATCCCATCGTCCGGCACGTGGAGAAAAGTCTCGGCAAGGACCCAGGGTTCGACAACATTTCCATCGTGTTTTTCCTCGATCCCGACCTCGGAATGCAGTTCCAGATCCGGGGTGACGACCAGCACACGATCAATCGTGCCGTTGACCTGATCGGGACGTCAGCCGAGGTCCGGAAGAACGACGGTTGATCGAACCTGGACGCCTCCGGAAACTGGCGAATTTTGTCGCGATCTGATTCACTGACGTTGCGTTGTCTGGAGGGGCGAATGTCGGGTCAGTTGGGTTTTTGGGATGTCCAGGATCGTTTGTCGCAGCTTTCGCGTCGTGGCGATCCGCTTGAGAAGCTCTCCGCGACGGTCGCTTTCGAGATGTTCCGGCCGGAGCTGGCGAGAGCGGTGCCTCGCACTGAGCGAAGCAAGGGTGGCAGGCCCCCCTTCGACGCGGTTCTGAAGTTCAAGATGCTTGTTCTTCAGGCGCTGAACGGCCTGTCTCTGGACCAGACCGAGTTCCTCGTGGGGGACCGGCTGAGCTGGATGCGGTTCTGCGGCCTGGGTCCGGGCGACCCGGTTCCCGACGCCAACACGCTATGGGACTTCCGCGAGGCCTTGATCGCGGCAGACGCTTACGATGCGCTCTTCGCGCGGCTCGATCGGGCGATCAGCGAGGCTGGCTATCTGCCGATGTCCGGTCAGATCATGGACGCCACGCTGGTCGCCGCGCCACGCCAGCGCAATACCGAGGACGAGAAAGCGCGGATCAAGACTGGCGAGACGGCAAAAGAGATCTGGAAGGACAAGCCCTTCAAGGCACGGCAAAAGGATGTCGATGCGCGTTGGACGGTGAAATTTTCCAAAGCCAAACCGGCGGACGAAGGCAAGAAGCAGCAGGTCGACATCGCCATCCCGACGTTTGGCTACAAGAACCACGTCTCGGTCGATCGCCGGCACGGCGTCATCCGCAAGTCTCTCGTCACCGACGCGGCCGCCCACGATGGAGCCCGGCTGCGCGAGGGGCTGATCGATCCTTCGAACACGGCCTCGGATGTCTGGGCGGACAGCGCCTATCGCTCGGCCGAGAACGAGCGCTTTTTGAAAGGTGCTGGCAAGACCAGCCGCATTCACCGCAAGAAGCCGAAGGGCCGGCCCATGCCGGAGAAGATGCGCAAGGCGAACGCAGCCAGGTCGGCGGTGCGATCACGCGTCGAGCATGTCTTCGCCTACCAGAAGGGCCCCATGGGCATCTTCGTGCGCACGATCGGCATCGCCAGGGCCAAGGCCGCAATCACCCTGGCGAACATGGCCTACAATATGAAACGATGGCGATGGCTCGACAGCCGAATTGCGTCCGCATGAGCGACCGTAGCCATCAAGACGGCAACCGATGACCTGAAACCAGCCTCATTCGACGGGGCGGAGCGGGCCAAACCCATCATAACGATCCGTCAGAGCCCGAAACAGAAGTTTTCGGAGGTGTCCACCTTCCACCCGGCAGAACCCCGTTTTTCACCCAAGGTTTCCGCGGAGTCTGGGAAAACCGTGGGTGGAAATAGCCGATTTCTGGGTGGAAACCCTACGCCGCCCTCGCTCGCCCTTGCTTGGCCTTGTCTTTCAGGGCATCCGCCCAGGCCCTCAGGATCGCATGCTTCCGGCGCATGTCAGCGAAGAAATCGTAGTGAGCAAGCGTCACATCGTCGCCGGCGCCCTCGCTGTGATCGAGCACCAGTTTCACGTCTGCCGTCGTGAAACCCTTCGCCCGGACAAGCTGCGAAAATCCCCGCCGGAGGTCATGCGGCGAGAACCCGACCGGGCGATCGCACAGCGCATGGGTGAGCGTGTATTCGCTGACGTGGCCGGCGCCGCTCGGGAACAGAAATCCCTTCTCGACCCGCTCGACAATCAGCCATATCTCGCGAGGAAGGGGAATCGCATGCTCGCGCCCGGCCTTCATCTTCGGACCGGGGATCGTCCAGACGAGATACTGGCCTGTGCGTTGGAAATCCTCACGCCTGGCCGAGACGATCGTCAACCGCCTTTGGGCCGTGTATGCGAGCAGCGTCACCGCGTCGGCAATCGTCGGCGACATGTCTTTTCGCATGGCCAGAAGGGTTCGAACCGTAGCCGGCGACGGGACCCTCCTTGGCTTCTTGACGATCTGCGTTTCCGGTGGCTTCAGTCCGATGAGCATACCCCGTGTCGCGCCGGTCTTTCGGATCAGATGATCCTGTGACGCCCACGACCACATGGCCGACAGGATGTGACCTGTCTTTTCGGCATTGCGGAACCGTCCGGTCGCGGCCATTGCGGCGATCGCCTCGGCGAAATCTTCTCGCTCCAGCCGGTCGATATGCTGGTCCATCAATCTCGCCAGGGCGGGCTGGGTGAGCGTCTGCCGATAGTCCGCGTGCGTCTTGGGACGGCGATTGCCGAGTATCCAGAGCAGGAAATCGCCGCGGACCTGAGCGAGGGTCGGCTTCGTCGATCGGGCGACGACCGTCTCGTCTACGCCGAGTCCGACGCGGCGCCGTGCCACCCATTCGTCGTCGGGCCGCCCGCCGCGGCGGATGAGATCGGATGCTTCGGCGGCCAGCATACGCGCCTGGTCGGGATTGATGTCGAGATGGGTACCGAGATCGACGAACACCTGCCGTCCGTCGCGCTGCATCCGGTATGACCAGACAGCCGCGCCGGACCTCGTCCGCAACATCAGACCCTTCTGCGTATCGGTGAGGCGGACGCGGCCGGCGGTTCGGAGCGCCTCGTCGATCGTCCGTTTGGTGATCTTGGTAGGCATGGTCCCTGCCACTGATTTGTCACTGATGCGGTCCAACTGACTACGGGATGGACTTTTCGGGTGTCTCCAGGAAAAATCAAGCGTTGCAGGATGTTGCGGTTAACGACGGCCGTCGGCAGACAGGAGTTTTTACAGGACTCCTCTGAATGGGGTTCAGGGGGTCGGAGGTTCGAATCCTCTCGCTCCGACCATTTCCCAAGCCTTGCAAGGCCAAGGGACCGCCGCGCCAAGCGGCAAAAATCCTGAGAACCCTCCAAGATTTTCAATCCTGGTTTGACCCTGATGCGATGGGGGGCGGGGACACCATTCCCGACATCACAATTGCAGCCGGCCCGATTCCGCTCCAGCCCCGCCGGCGATCCGGCTGGAAAGCGCACGCCCATCCAGAACTCGTCATCCCGGCCTTGAGGCGGGATCCATGCCGCGACTTTTATGCCCATCTCGTTCGGTGACGGATTGGCGGGTCGAACGGCTTGGAATGGATCCCGGCTCAAGGCCGGGATGACGACCGGGTTGGACGGTTGCGCCAATCGCCGCGGCTGAGGATGACGCCCGGCATAGCGGCTCGGCGCCTTCCCTCCCACAAGGGCGAAAGGGCGCGTGGCTGTCGAGGCCGTTCTGCGATTGAGGCGGGATGTCAGTGACGGGGGGGCGTGGAATTTATGACGGGCAGCGCTGCGGTCTACTAGGCGGCAGGACATGAGGAAATGGGTGATCCGGGACTGGGCTTCCGCCGGACGGAGTCCGCCGCGGACACCGCTCGCCAACCCCGACCGATCCCGGCGATCGTGCGTGCCCGCCGTGGGCGGCGATGGGGAGTATGGAGGCGGTGGCGCGGAGGGGGGATCAGTTGGGCGGCTTGCCGACGATCATCATCGGCGAACGTTACATTTCGAGAATCGTACGTATTCGTCGCCTAACGATCTGCTCGTGTTCTACTATCCACTTATTATCAGGCTCCACTGATTTCCAAAAATTGAGTCGACCGAGTAATCGGTCGATAAAGAAGGGCGTGACCTCCCAATATACAACGCTGCGCTCTTTTGTTTGTTTTAAAAAATTGTTCGTTTCTGCACGCACTGCTCTACGGAAACTCTTCACTGGCTTGACCCGTCCGTCTCCTATCGAGAGGCCGCAAATGACGCGTCTCGAACGCGAAGTTTCTAGCCGTGTCTTCTCAGAATTGAGAATATACCCGTCGGCGTTGAGTATGCTCGTCGACTTATCGATGAATTTTCGTGGTATATGCTCGCCAGAAAAACAAAGATCGTCCGCATAGCGCGAATACCGTAGGCCGAAACTGCTGGCGAGTGTGCTCAACGCCCGATCAGTTTTGTAGAATATAACGTTACTTAATGCCGGACTTGTAGATGCTCCTTGCGGCAATGACCCATGAAGACAGCAAATCGAAGCGATGTCGAACAAAACATCCTGAGAGTACCCTAGAGAATATATTAGTGATACCACGGAATCAAAAGATATGCTACCGAAAAAATCTCTAATATCGGTCCGATATATAACGCGTCCTTCGATATGCAGTCTTGCGTGCGTTACAATCGATCTTGTCCGGACATAGGCATGCGCAGATTCGTCGATGTTTAGCTTGTCTACTATATTATTCTTTATCCATCTCTGCGCATACAATAGCGCAGGAAGCGGCGCGCTAATTTTCCTAATTCCGCCGCGTTTCTTAGGGATCTCAATAAAATTATAACTTCCCTGTGGATTATGGACGAGTACACGCAGAGCGGATGGCTCAAATGATAAATGATATGCGAGGTGATCAAGTTCAAAAATGCAAGGGAAGCCAGATGACTCCAATCTATCTCTGTATTGGAGATATGATTTGATCCAATGACTGGGAACGCGAAGTTCTACCAACGCGGATTCAAGTGGGTCGGAATTTATCAAGAGAGTGCAGCCGAGAGTCTACTTACTGTAATCATTTTATTCCCTTGATACCCTTTAGAGGTATAAGCGGCCCCGTTAGGGGCGCCGCAATGGGAACCATTGCAGTGGCGTTCGAGCCAAGCTATGGCCTGAGGCGAATACACCTCATCGTCCTAGCCTCTCGGCTGCACTTGGGCTTTAAGCTTTGTTTTTGTAGTTGGCAAGCCGTGCCTTCTCACCAAGTCGTAGTTTGGAACATAGACACCCTCCCTAGGTGATTTAGCAAAAAATTCCTCTGGCACTATCCTGAAGGCGGTATCTCGAAATAGTCGATGGCGGTTCTTCAACATCAGCAATTGCCAATTGTCATTTCGCCTGATCCCGCTCGGTGTCAGCCTGGCAATCCCCAGGTCTTCGAGCAGGGACATCGCGTCCACTATCTGCGTCGGCGCTAAAAGGAGCCGGTTATGCAAATCAAATGGTTGGATAACATCGCCGCGCGCAATCTCCTCGCAAATGATTTTCAAGTGGTGGGAAGACACTAGTACGGCTCCAGAATGTTATCTATCTCTTCACCATTTTTGAGATATCGCCAATACAACGCAGGAAAAACGTTATTGGCGGTTCGGCTGTTCTCGCATTTAAATAGAGATTCGCTTTCTTGGAAGCCTCGGTGGTAGAGCTTCCTGAGAACGGAATTATACCGTGCGGGCGCTTGGAATTTACCTTCTATATTCTTCATTAATTCGATCATTTTTTTCCTTTCAAGGAAACTATAATGATCGGATATTCCGCGGTTGAGAATCAAGCAGGAGTAATGTGATTCGACGTGAGGTTTGATCGCTCGCATGGCTTTCGCCATCGACGCAATAGTTCCTACGTGCAAATGCACGTTCAGATTTGCACTCTTAATCTGGCTCGACAGGGATTTGAGCACGTCACTTGCCTGCTTCCCTGTTCCGGAAAAGTCGTCGACCATTACGACAGATTTAACGTCCGGAAGATGTATCGCTCTGAATGCAGAATTACTGTCTCTATATCTACTCATGCGACCGGTCGGAAAGCGCGTCTTGAGGCGATAAAGCGCTGCAAAAGAACTATCAGATCTCCCGTCTTTATTATCATTATACAAGGGAGCGAAAACGACTTGGGAGAAATCGTTCTCAAATAGAGCGTGGAAGTACTCAATGATTTCATCGATTTTCTTATTGAACCCGTCGTCATCAAGGTAATGAAACCGGCTCAATAGGTCGAAAATCAGCTGTCTTTCATCGGAATTTTCACATATATCGAAAAGGTTAATCAAGCCTTTTGTTCGCGTGCGCAGCCATTTTTGTCCGTTCGATACCCCAAAGACGAGGTCGAATATCTCCTTAGGGAGAACGACCTCAGATTTTCTGATAGATGCCATACGCACACCGTGTTTGCCTAAATGCAGTAATAGGCAAATATGGTGGCCGAACCAACCAAAAATTCCGCCCTCATTGATATGCCGTTTTGCAAGGCCATGATTTGAGAGTTGGTTTCTGTAATCGGTGGGCTGGCTAATATTGACAGCAGTGCGCCGTTGCGAATGCCTCGCAGCATTCCGGTAGTTCGAATATAGGCGAGCATTATGGCGATCCAATTTCGGCTCGCCGTCTCATTCTCAATTCCCTCTCGCAGCGGTGGCACTTGCGACCAGCTTTGCTGGTCAACGTGTATGCCACCAGCTTCGGCGGTAACGCAGCCGATCGCCCGATGCGTCCGCAAAGCAACCCGCCGGTTGGCGAGGCGCCTCGCGGTTCGACAAGCTCAGGATTAGGGATCGGTAGGCGTGAGGCGGGCGTCGCGCTGCCCGCGCCCCCGCTTCCCCTACTGTCCCGGCCGGCCTGTCTTGCCGGGCCGGCGCTTGCGGCGTTTTTCGTCAGCCGGGTCTTCGTAGGAGCCGCGGCCGATGCGCTCGCGCCGGATCGGGGCAGGGGAGTCGTCGGAGGGCTTCTTCGGCGGCGTCTTGCCGGCCGGCTTTTCGGTGCGGCCGACGGTCATTTCGTCGAGGCTGTTCTTGCGAAAGTAGCCTTCGCCACGGCGCTCCGGCCGATCGGGCAGGGCCGTGTCGGTGCCGGGGCCCATGTCGTCCAGCGACGGTTTCTGGAAGTAGGAACCGGCTTCGCCGGGCCCCCTCATCCGCCCCTCCGGGGCACCTTCTCCCCTTCGGGGCGAAGAAGGCGCCGCGCCGGCTTCGGGCTCGGCGTTCTTTTCTGAAGCCTTTCGCGCCAGCGGTGCCGGGCGTCGGTCGGAGCCCTGACCGCGCGGTTTCAGGGGTTCGCCACGCGGGCCAAACCGTTCGCCGCCGGCGGGGGCGCGGTCGCGCTTGGTCTTGCGGCCGTGCTTGGAGCGGCCGGTGACCGGGGAGATCGAGTCTTCCTCCATCGCGGCGGCGGTGGCGAGGGTGTCGTCTGCCTCGCTTCGCTCGGGCCCCCTCATCCCCCTGCCGGGACCTTCTCCCCGTCGGGGAGAAGAAGCAGCTTCCGCGTCAGTGCCGTCGCCCGGCAGGCCGCCACGGCCCAGATCGGGTCCGAATTCCAGCTCCTTGGCTTGCAGCCGCTTGATCTCGTCGCGGAGCCGCGCGGCGGTTTCGAAGTCGAGATCGGCGGCGGCGTCGCGCATCTGCTTTTCCAGATGCTGGAGATGCGATTTGAGATTGTTGCCGACGAGGGCGCCTTCCCTGGCGCCGGGGCCGACATCGACGCGGACATGGTCCTTTTCGTAATAGGAATCGAGAATGTCGGCGATATGCGCCTTCACCGATTCCGGGGTGATGCCGTTTTCGGTGTTGAAGGCCGCCTGCTTCTCGCGGCGGCGGCTGGTCTCGGCCATCGCCCGCTCCATCGAGCCGGTGACGCGGTCGGCATACAGGATCACCTTGCCGTCGATATTGCGGGCGGCGCGGCCGATGGTCTGGATCAGCGAGGTTTCCGAGCGCAGGAAGCCTTCCTTGTCGGCATCGAGGATGGCGACCAGCCCGCATTCGGGAATGTCGAGGCCCTCGCGCAGAAGGTTGATGCCGACCAGCACGTCGAAGGCGCCGAGGCGCAGATCCCGGATGATCTCGATGCGCTCCAGCGTGTCGATGTCGGAATGCATGTAGCGCACGCGAATGCCCTGCTCGTGCAGATATTCGGTGAGGTCCTCGGCCATGCGCTTGGTGAGCACGGTGCACAGCACCCGGTAGCCCTTGGCCACCACCTCGCGGATTTCGCCGATGAGGTCGTCGACCTGGGAGCGGGCCGGGCGGATCTCCACCGGCGGGTCGATCAGCCCGGTGGGGCGGATCACCTGCTCGGCGAAGACGCCGCCGGCCTCCTCCATCTCCCAGGAGGAGGGGGTGGCCGAGACAGCGACGGTCTGCGGCCGCATGGCGTTCCACTCCTCGAAGCGCAGCGGCCGATTGTCCATGCAAGAGGGCAGGCGAAAACCGTATTCGGCCAGCGTCGCCTTGCGGCGGAAGTCGCCGCGATACATGGCGCCGATCTGCGGCACGGTGACGTGGGATTCGTCGATGAAGACCAGGGCGTTGTCGGGCAGATATTCGAACAGGGTCGGCGGCGGGTGGCCGGGCTGGCGGCCGGTGAGATAGCGCGAATAGTTCTCGATGCCGGGACAGGAGCCGGTGGCCTCGATCATTTCGATGTCGAAGCGGGTGCGCTGTTCCAGCCGCTGGGCTTCCAGCAGGCGACCGGCCTTTTCCAGCTCGACCAGCCGGTGTTTCAGCTCCTGCTTGATCGACTTCACGGCCTGGTTGAGGGTCGGGCGCGGCGTCACATAGTGGGAGTTGGCGTAAATCTTGACCGACTTCAGGTCGTCGGTCTTCTGGCCGGTGAGCGGGTCGAACTCCTGGATCGTCTCGATCTCGTCGCCGAACAGCGAGATGCGCCAGGCGCGATCCTCAAGATGGGCGGGGAAGATCTCGATGGTGTCGCCGCGCACCCGGAAGCTGCCGCGCTGAAAGTCCATGTCGCGGCGCTTGTATTGCTGGGCGACGAGGTCGGCCAAAAGTTGGCGTTGATCCAGCCGGTCGCCGATCGCCATCTGGAAGGTCATCGCCGTATAGGTCTCGACCGAGCCGATACCGTAGATGCAGGAGACCGAGGCGACGATGATGACGTCGTCGCGTTCGAGCAGGGCGCGGGTGGCGGCGTGGCGCATCCGGTCGATCTGCTCGTTGATCGAGGATTCCTTCTCGATATAGGTGTCCGAGCGCGGCACATAGGCCTCGGGCTGGTAGTAGTCGTAATAGGAGACGAAATACTCCACGGCGTTGTCGGGAAAGAAATTCTTGAACTCGCCGTAGAGCTGCGCCGCCAGGGTCTTGTTGGGTGCGAGCACCAGCGCCGGGCGCTGGGTCTTCTCGATGACGTTGGCGACGGTAAAGGTCTTGCCGGAGCCGGTGACGCCGAGCAGCACCTGGGTCTGGTCGTGATCGGAAATGCCGGAAACGAGATCGGCGATCGCCGTCGGCTGGTCGCCCTTCGGGACGTAATCCGAGGCGATGCGGAAGGGCACGCCGCCCTCGGACTTGTCCGGCCGGGCCGGCCGGTGCGGCACCCAGATCTCGCCGTTCTTGAGCAGCGGGTTGCCCTCGGAGATCAGCTTGGTCAGCGCGTCGACGGTGGCGGTGACGCCGCCCTCGGGCAGCGAGCCGGCATCCTCCAGCGAGACGTCGAGGCCGGCGACGGGATTGAGCCCGGCGGCGGCGCGCTGCTTGGGATCGCTTGTGGTGCCCATCGAGGTGCCGCGGGAGGTCTTCTGGGGTTTTTCCGATTTCGCTCCGGCGGACTTGCGCCCACGGTCAGTTTTTTCGTTTCCCTGTCGCGCCTCCGGCGCTCCACGCCTCTTGTCGGCCTTGCCCTTCGGATCGGTGTCCGCCTTGCGTTCGGCGTCGACGGTGGCGGCTTGCGCGATCTCGTCTGCCCAGCCGGAGAGCGGGCCGGTGGGCACGCCGTCGAAGGACGCCTGCGGCGCTTCCTCAAAGCCGGCCGGCCGGGTGGATTCGGCGGCCTCGGCGAAATCCTGCAACGGTCCGCGCCGGGCCGGCGCGCCGGGATCGAAGGGCGGCTCGTCGGCGGTGTCGGCGGGCGGGCGCGGGCGGTTCGGTTTGGATCGGGAGGCCATGGCGGAACATATAGAGACCATGACGGCGACTGGAAAGCGGGGGACGCGATGGAACGGCCGGCGAATGCACGGCAGCGGGGTCGACCGAGCCGGCGGGCCGGCGATGCTTCAGCTCGTCAGACGCCGGGGCCTCAACTCGTGGGTCGGGATTGTGCCTGTGACGCGGCTTCGTTGCGCGGCAGGCTGAGCTCGATCGACAGCGACAGAGCGGGGATGGCGAGCGAGAAGATCGGCAGGCGGTCGCTGACGGTGTGGTCGTAGACAATTTGATCATCGACGGAGAAGACGGGGGCCTCCGACTGCATCACAGTCGGCAGATCGTCCCCGGAGTCGGTCGTGGACATGGACAGATAGCCCTCGTTCGCCAGTGCCGCGAGGACGTAGGGTGGCGCGTAGTAGGCCGCGTTCTCGAGGGTAATCGGCCGGACACGCAGATGCGATCCGCTCTCGCAGGCCTCCGCGCTCGGCTGGCCTGCGTCCGAGAGGGTGACGTAGCACCGCGTTGGGACGGCGGCGCACCCTGTCAGTGTTAGCACAAGCATAAGACTAATAGCGGGGCGGTAAAGCATGGGGAACTCAGCCTAAGATCGCGTCAATCCAATTTATGTTACGTAGAGCTAACGTCAAAAGGAGAAAAAGAATTGCAAATATTTAAACGATAGCCCGTATTGAATCAGGCTTTTTCGATCGGGTGGTTACTACTGAGATTCGCGTGAGAAGACAATTCGATGCGCCGCTTTAACGCTAAATAAGTCATGGCGGAGGCGAAGCCCCATCCGAAGTGCATTTGGCGAATGCAGACGAGGCAAGGGGCCGCGTCCCAGCGTGTCCGGCCTGAGCGGATCGGGGGGGCGGCCCGCGTTCGACCAATCAGGCACAGATGACTGGGGTCGGTAACGCTCGAGCCGGCGAGAGACGGAGGACGAGCGCCGGCTACGAACGCGGTCCCGGCTCGATCTCCGGTCGTTCATCGCCATGCGGGATGCGACGACGGCAATCGGAAAACCCCAGGCGGCGACTGACGACCAACCTGCGGTGATATAATTCCATTCGACGGGGCTATCGCCGATGCATGGTTAGGAGCGGGGCGACGCGCGATGCGGCGCTCCTGGCCGGACAAGCCCGCTCGGCGCCATCGAAGAGATCCCTGTCACCGCAGGTTGGTATTACTGGATGGTGAAGGGAATCTGTCGGCTCGACCGGTCCCGCGGGCCGGAGGCCGGATGGCGATGTCCGCTCGGTTCGATCAGTAGCGGCACACCGTTGAGCACGACACGGCCGGCTGGCAGGCCCCGCAGGATATAATTGCGGCGCGGACCGACGACAGCGACGCGCTCGCCGAGTGTATCGAAGGAATAGGAGCGGCCGTCGCAGAGCACGGGCGTGGCGAAAAGGCTCCGGCTGCTGGCGTCGAAGGAGTCGAGGTCGATGGTTCTGCAGCGCCGGATCTTCGCAGTGTGCAGCGAGCCCGTCGAGCGGTCGAGGACGACCGCGTTGAGGTCGTAGCCTTGCGCCTGCTCCACCAACTCGAAGTGCAGGCTGAGAATGGTCGCCGGTCGCGGCGAGGCGGTTCGTACGGCGTAGCCGAAGGGCGTGGACGACCGCATCGGCGCCGCCGCTATACGCTCGTTCGTCAACGTCCGAGCTGCCCGGGCGCCCGGCCCGTCGAACTGGCATGCGGCGAGGAGCGGGACAAGGGCGGCCAATAACAGTGCCGTCCTATAGGAACTCCCGTGCGAGACACCGCTATTGCCGCAGGTTGGTTTAATCCGTTTTTCCAAAGATCCCGCCGAATTGAGTAGCGTTCTCATCATCGCACACCTGCCGATCTTAAACGGATTGAAGAGGGAAAACGAAAGCCTTCGGTTCGGGGTCAGGGAAATTGCCAAGTCGGCGAGGGGGCGGGATCGATGACGCGCTCCTCATCTTCAACGAGCAGCGGCACGCCGTTCAGGATGACATATCCGGGCTCGACATCCCTGAGCGGATGATCGCGTTTGACGCCGCTCACGATGACGTGCCGACCCACCAGATCGAAAACATAGCGTTCATCATCGCATGCCACCGGCTCGCCGAAGAGGGTTTCACCGCCGATGCCAATATCGATCGTGGCGCAACTGTCGAGCGGGACTGTACTGACTTCCTCGCTCAGCCGGTCGCGGATGAGGGCGTTGAGATCGTAGCCGGTTGCCTTCTCTACGAACTCGAAGGCAATGCTCAGGTCGGCGGTTATGGGCAGCGGAGCGGCATCGATATCCGGGGATGCGAAGGGGATCGCCAGTCCCGCCATGAGAGTCAGCAGCCCGATGGCCATCATTCATCTCCAACCGATGCGCGCGAAAGGAAAGGGGGAGAGGAGGCCCAGGGGCTCCCTCTCCGAAGCGTCAGCAACCCTGCGCGACGAGCGTGTAGTGGTCCTGCTCGAGCAATTTGCGAGTCTGGATGTAGACGGCCGGATTGCGTCGCTTGATGATCACTGCACCATCGGCGATGTTTCCGACCCAGCTACGGCTTTCGCCGCTCACTTTCTTGCCCTTGGTGTTGAATATGTAGGTCGAGGGAATATACTCGACCAAATAGCACTTGTCGTTGTTTTCAACGACCTTCCGCGTGAACGTCTTCGCGTCAGCGGCAACTGACAACGCCAACGTGCTGACCGCAGCGGCAACGGAAATCAGAAACATACGCATTGTTTACGCCTCCCGATATTTTGATATTGCGCAAGGGAAGTATTAAATCAAAGCCTACGGATATCAACTGATTTTTTCATTCATGGCTCGACAAAAGACAGGATGGGCTATTGCGTCAACAGAAGTGTATCAACTTGATACAACCGCAAGCTTCCGTAGCTGTCAATCGAAAGAATCAGCCGATCGTCGTTGCCTCGTCGCCGAATGCCGCTCGCTTCTGCGAGGATACGCTAGCGGTGGCTCCGGGCGCGCGAGTTTCACGAAGTCGCGGCCGGCACGCCGATTTTCGAGGGCGGACACTCGCCGACTGTGTGACCGGGCGGGACGCAGGCTGGCGGGTATGCTCGGTCGCGCCGTCGTACTATCGAGCGTGTTGCGCTTCCTGCGGCGCATCCGTTCATGCTCGGTTCAGAGCCGGTGCGCGACTCTCGGGTCATGAAGAACGACTCGCTCCCCTCGATCCATTCGCAACACGCTTCCGGTTTCCCGGCCGGCCGGATCGTTTCCGGCGCACCGATGTGGCAAATCCGCGTGGTTAGCGGAGCATCACGCGACGCTCGTGAGGTCTCGGGGTTGGCGGTCCCTCGACGGCTGTCCCGCAAGGCAGCGACTGGCTGGCTGGCCGCGGCGCTGTTGTTCACCGGCTCGGCATCGCCGCCGGTGCATGCCGCTGCAACGGGTGCAGCCCCGAAGATGTTTCCGGGCTGAACGCCGCGCCTGTCGGCAGCGACGCTTTTCGGCGTCCCGTTCATTCTTCGCTTACCAAACGCCGATAGGTTTTCCTCGTCCCGCTCGAGTTTCGCGGAAGACGAAAGGCCATCGCATGGTATTGCGTAAAAGCGGATGGCGCAGAGTTGCGCTCGCCGCCGTTTGTTTCACGGCGGCGAGCCTTTCTTCGGGCGCATTGGCCCAGAGCGGCAATGGCTCCATGATCTGGGGTGGCCGCCTGCCGGCGGCTGGCGAGGGCTACACGCCGAGCGTTGGCGGTGTCGGCCGACCAGACACTGAGATCTACCAGCCACAACAACCGATGCCGCCGGCGACCGCTGCGGCAAAGGCACCCGTAGACGAAACAGCGCTCCTCGACGATTTGTTGGGACGAAGCCCGCCGCGCGCCACGGGCGGTGGCGCGGCCATCGCGCCCGCGACGCCCCAGACATCTGCTGCCCCGACCTATCCGGCGGCCCTGCCGCCGCTTGACGCGCCAACCGAAGTCGATGCCGATCCCGCGCGCTTCGGCGCGACCGAGCCCATTGACGATCCCTGGCAAGGCCTCAAGCGCGTCACGCCGGGGGCGATCCCGCCACCGCAGACGGCGTCCCGCGCGGCTCCTTCGCCGCAATTGGTACCGCATCGGGGCGTTGTGGCCGCGCTCGGCGGCCAGCCGCAACCGGCGCGACGGCCCGACGCAGTACCCGGACGCGGCCGTCTCGAACAGGAGACGCCGAGCGGCTACACCGCTTTGCCGCGATCGGAGGCGATGTGCCGCAAGGCGCTGCGCCAAATGGGCGTCAAATTCGTCGATGTCGCGCAGGTCGGCAAAGGCAAGGGCTGCGGCATTTCCTATCCGGTCAAGGTGCTCGAGATCGCCAAGGGCGTGCGGATGCAGCCGGCCGCTACGCTGAACTGCCCCGCGGCAGCGCGCATTTCAAAATGGGTCGAGGACGAGGTCAAGCCGGCGGCACGCTGGCGGCTATGGACCCGGCCGACGGCGGTGCTCAACGCGTCGTCCTATCGCTGTTCGCGCATCGCCGGCTCACGCACGATCAGCGAGCACGCCAGCGGTAACGCCCTCGACGTGCGCGGCTTCAAATTCGCCGACGGCAGCACCTTCGACGTGGAGAAGAAGGGGTTCTTCTCGTTCCGGCAGAAGGGCTTTCAGAAAAGCGTGCGGCAGTCGGGCTGCCGCTACTTCGGCACCGTCCTCGGACCCGGCTATAACCGCGCCCACGCCGACCATCTGCATCTGGATGCCAAGAACCGGCGACGTGGGGTGTGCAAGTAGGGGGCGGTCGGGCGAAAATCCACGGCGCCGGGTCGTTGTCAGCGCCGCCGGCGTTCTTCGGCCTCGTAGAGCGTCTTGAGCAATTGCCCGACCGAGCCGAGAAACATGCCGGTCGATCCGAGAACGAACATCCAGACCGCCACCGTGTACCAGGCCTCGAATGTCTTGAAGAACAGCACCGAGCCGACCACGAATAGGAAATTGCCGAGAAGGCCGATCCCCAGATGAATGTGGCCATAGTCGCGGACGAGAGTCTGAATCATCAGTGGGCTCCATTGGGGCAGGGATGACTGCAGATACCCGCCTGGGCGCTGGCATCAAGATGGGTCCTCGCGCTGCCCCGAGTCAGCCGTGGCGTGCGGATTGGCCGTGTCCAGCCCTGTGACCGCAGTGTCCGCCTTGTGCGATGGGTTGTCTGACTTATCTTTCGGATCCCATCGCCCTGCGCCGCATGCGGCGCTCTCCCCGATATTGGAAGGCAAAGCATGACCACAGAATCCACCACGCCCGTGTGGTTCATCTCTGGATGCTCGACCGGTTTCGGCCGCGAACTTGCCGAAGCCGTTCTCAAGCGCGGCTGGCGGGCTGTCGTCACCTCGCGCGACAAGGCGCGCGTCGCCGATCTCGTGGATGGCGCGGAGGATCGCGCTCTGGCCGTCTCGCTCGACGTGACCAAGCCCGATGAAATCGCCGCGGCGGTGGCGGCCGCAAAAGAGCGCTTCGGGCGGATCGACGTGCTCGTCAATAACGCCGGCTACGGCTACCAGGCCGCGATCGAGGAGGGCGACGACGACGAAATCCGCGCCATGTTCGAGGCCAATGTCTTCGGCCTGTTCGCACTGACGCGGGCCGTACTGCCGGGTATGCGCGAGCAGCGCAGCGGTCACATTCTCAACATCTCGTCGGTCGCCGGTTTCATCGGTTTCCCGGGCTCGGGCTTTTACGCCGCCACCAAGCATGCGGTCGAAGGCTTCACCGACGCGCTGGCCGCCGAAGCGGCTCCGCTCGGCATCAAGGTTGTGGCCGTCGAGCCCGGGCCGTTCCGCACCGACTGGGCGGGCCGTTCGCTGAAGCAGACGCCGAACCGGATTGCCGAATACGCCGACACGGCGGGCAAGCGCATGCAGGGAACGAGCAGGGGAAGTGGCGCCCAGCCCGGTGATCCGGTGCGCGCGGCCGAGGCGATGATCGCGCTGACCGAGCACGCCGCGCCACCGCGCCATCTCGTGCTCGGCGCCTGGGGCGTCGACCAGGTCACCCAGCGGCTGAAGGCGCGGCTGGCGGAGATAGAGGAATGGCGAGCGACCGGCGAAGCGACGGACTTCCCGAAGGGGTGAGACAACCGGCTCCGGCGACGGCCCTGCCGATTTGCCGCGCCAAGACCGGCGCGGCGGACGGATGGAACGAGGGCCTCACTCCGCCAGCGTCTCCGCCGGGATCGCCACCGGACGGCCGTTCTCGTCGATCGCCACCATGACGAAGGTGCCTTCGGTCACCTTGGTCCGCGCATTGGAGGCGCGGGCCTTGGTCCAGGCCTCGATCGAGAGCGTGATCGAGGTGCGGCCGATCTTCTCGATCGACGAATAGACGCAGAGCGTGTCGCCGATCTTCACCGGTCGCTTGAAGGTCAGCGCGTTGACGGCGATGGTCGCGACCCGGCCGCGGGCGCGTTCCGCGGCACGGATGCCGGCGGCCAGATCCATCTGCGACATCACCCAGCCGCCGAAGATGTCGCCATTGGCATTGGCGTCGGCGGGCATCGCCGGAATGCGCACGGTGAGATCACCTCGGGGTAGAATATCCGTCTCTTGCATCGTCTTCTCCAGCCTGCGTCTTGCCGTTCCATAGCAGATGGCCGCACGTTTGGGAGCTTCGCAAGGGCGGACTTCGGAGTCCGGATGCACAGGGCGCGGGCCTGGACCGTTCCAGCTGCGTGAACTGCCGGCGCGGAGCCGATGCGCACGCTGGCGCCGGGCGGGCGCGAGCCTGGCTTAGGCTATCTGCGGGCGTTGGGCCGGTATTCACAGAAACAGATCCACTGCCACGAAGAGCGAGACCGTTCCCCAGACGCACATGTTGACGAGGGAGCGTTACAGTCCGCTATCCTCCTCGATGCCGATCCCGCATTTGCGCAGGACCAGGTTTCCAGGAAACAGAAAGGCGTCGAGAGCAGATTGAGCGCTGATGTCGGCTAGGCCGTGGGAGTGGACCTTGCACGCGGTGTGTTTCGCCGAAGTCCGGCCGCTGAGCCTCTGCGCGCAGCCACGACAGGCCGCGTCACGACCCGCCCGTATCCGGCGGGGACGCCGGGTCGCCCGGTGCGTCGATGACGAGGCGTCCGTCGGGCTGGCGGAGGATCACGAGCTTTCGCCCGCGATAACGGAAGATCAGCCGGTGCCGCCCGGCATCCTCTCCGGCGCCGCGTTCGACCGTGCCACGCACATTGCCGCGTCGCATCTCGGCCATGAAAAACGGGACCGGGACATGGAAGGCTTGGGCGATCTGGGCGCCGTCGACCTCCACGTCCTCGGTCGCGGAAAGGGGGATCAGATCGGTCATGTCAGGCCTCCACGCCGGCGGGCAGCGGAGCCGCAGCCGGCGTTGCCAACTTCGTGGACCACATTCGTGAGATGGTTGTAGGAAACGCCGCAAGCCTTGGAAATCTCGCCGATCGAGCAAAGCGTATGCGGCCGCGCAGCCTGATGGATCATAACGCGCAGCGTATAGTCGGTGTAGCGGGCGAGGGGCATGCGACAGCTCGCATTCGATCCGGTCGCTAAAACATATATTCCATTTGCATGTTTAGTCCAGCGTGTTAGGACGCGACCGACAGAGCGACAGGTGAATCGATGCTTCAGGTGTCCGACACGCAGCCCGTGAGCGACAGCGAGCTTCGCGAATTGCTGGCCGAGTTCTACGGGTTGGTGCGCGAGGACGCGGTCCTCGGTCCGATCTTCGAGCGGGCGATCGACGATTGGCCGGCGCATCTGGAGCGCCTGACGGCGTTCTGGTCGTCGGTGATGCGGGGCTCGGGTGCCTACAAGGGCAATCCCTTCGCCGTCCATCGCAGACATCTTGACGAGATCGATCCGGGGATGTTCGACTGCTGGCTGGCAATCTGGCGCGCGACGACGAGCCGCCGCTTCCCGCCGGAGATCGCCGCGATCTTCCATCTCAAGGCCGACAGGATCGGCGAGAGCCTCAAGGCGGGACTGTTTTTTCGGCCCGAACTGACCTGCACGAAACCCGCGGACCCGACAAGCAAGTCGGGATAGAGCGCTTCGCCCTGGCGGCAGGCGCCGTTTAGATGCTCTCGTGCGACGTCGGCAGTTCGGCCGGACGGCGATTGATGCGCGCATCAAAGGTGTGCCGGACGCCGGCTCAAACCATTGATTCCACCGCTCGTTTCTGACCGCCATTTCGCGAGAACCAAAGGTGGTGTTCTGGGAACGCAAAGATGCGCCGTAGAGATTTGTCGTCGGCTGTGCCGTTGTCGGCTGATTCAGGTCGCGCCTATCGATCTACAAAACCTGCGAAAGGAACTTCTTCGTCCTGTCGTCCCGCGGCGAAGCGAAGAATTCCTTCGGCGGCCCGTGCTCGACGATCGTTCCGCGATCCGTAAAATAGACGTGGTCGCCGACCTCACGGGCGAAGCCCATCTCGTGGGTGACGAGGACGCAGGTCATGCCGTCTTCGGCAAGTTCCCGGATCGTGGACAGCACCTCCTGGACCGTTTCGGGATCGAGCGCCGCGGTTACCTCGTCAAATAGCATGACGTCCGGCTGCATGGCGAGGCTTCGGGCGATCGCGACGCGCTGCTGCTGGCCACCCGACAGTTCGCCCGGATAGGCGTTCTCCTTGTCTTCCAGTTTCACCTTGGCCATTAGGCCGCGGGCCCGTTTTTCCACTTCGTCTCGGTCCTGCTTCAGAACGTGGCAGGGCGCCATCATGACGTTCTGGAGTGCAGTTTTGTGGGGGAAGAGGTTGTATTGCTGGAAGACCATGCCGACGCGCCGGCGAAGGGCCAGCTTGTCGACCTTCGGATCGCTCACCTCGATATCGTCGACGCGGATCGACCCGGAGGTCACCGGGATCAGCGCGTTGATGCACCGGATCAGGGTCGACTTGCCCGATCCGGACGGCCCGATGACGCAGGCGACTTCCCCTCTCTGGATGCTCAAATCGATACCCTTCAGCACCTCCAGGTCCCCGAAGGATTTGTGGACGTCGATCAGATGGACGAGGGGTCGGCCTGCATCCGACGCAGGGGCCTTGGCGACGTTTTCAGACATGAAGGCGTCTCTCCAGGTAGATGGTCAGCCGCCCGATCGGGTAGCAGTAGACGAAGAAGCATACGAGAGCGAAGCCGTAGAGCGGCGCGAAAAGCTCCGGACGTCCGCCTTCGGCGGCATGGACGTCGGACGTGAGGGTCAGCATCTCCGAGACGCCGACAACGGAAGCCAGAACGGTCGCCATGGTGATGAGCGAATAAAGGTTCATCCAGGGTGGCAACATGCGTCTGAAGCACTGCGGCAGTATGATCATCCACATCGTCTGTCTTCGCGTGAAGGCGAGGGATTCGGCCGCCTCCCACTGGGTTCCAGGCAACGACTTGACCGCACCGCGCACGATTTCCGCGACGTTGGCCATGACCGGCAGGGAGAACCCGACGCAGGCCTTGATCCATCCCGGCAGGGGGATGATGAAGTCGCCGATCTTGATCTGGAAGGGCACCAGGAACATGGCGAAGAACAGGAGAACGAGCCATGGCGAGTTGCGAAAGATCTGCATGACGCACCAAGACGTCTTCCGGATCGCCGTCACCTCGCTGAGAAGACCGATACCGAGACCCGCTCCGAGGATCGTGCCGATGGTCATGGCGACGATCGAGATCGCGATGTTGAACGCGAAGCCGCCCAGCAACAGTGGGCTCCATTTCCACAGCACCGATATCCAGGATTCGGGGCCGGCCCCGAGAATCTGCGAGCGAGCAACGCCGGCTATGCCGACGATAGCAATCACGATTGCCGCGAAGGCAAGGATCGATCCAACAGTCAGTCGGCTTTCGCGTCTGGCGCGGGGGAGGAGGACGTCCATACGTTTCGGGTCCGGCACGTCTGTCATCGGCTGTATCCGGGAATTTCGATGGCCCGCTGCCAAGCGTGCATGATCCAGACGAGGATGCCGACAAGGACGATGTAGACGATCAGGAGGAGCGACATCATCTCGGGGACGTTCTGCGCCGCGGTCCATATCTGCTTGACCGTGTAAAGCGTCTCCGGGACGGCGATCGTGTAGGCGAGGGTGGTCGTCTTGAGGAGGTTGACCAGGTTGTTGGTCAACGCCGGAAGGCAGATACGCAAGGCAAGCGGCAGAACGACGTAGCGGTATTGGCCGAGACTGGTGTAGCCCAGCGCTCCGGCGGCCTCGACGGTCGTCTTCGGAACGGCCTCGATGCCCGACCGAAATATCTCGATGTTGAAGGCACCCGCGAACAGTGAAAGGGCCAGAACGGCCCACTGAAAGCTCGTGAGCCACGGTTCGATCAGGCCGATGTCGTTATAGGATGCGGGAAGCAGGCTGCCGATCCCGAAATAGAAGAAGAACATCTGGACGAGCGGCGGTGTGTTGCGGAAGATTGATACGAACCCATCGATTGCCATCCTTGCCCATAGCGGACCGGCAGATTGTACGAAAGCGCCGACGATGCCGATCACGAGACTCGCGAGCACCGACGCGATCGTCAGTTCGATGGTGACCAGGATGCCGTCGAAGAAGTTGGCAGCATCATAGGCGTCATAGAAGACCGTGAAGTTGAGACCGGTCGTCTCGTTCAGTTCACGGAACCAATCCGCGACGGACTGCAGCATGGACGGACCCCGGAAGAGGAAGAAGGGAGCCGGCCAGACGGGGTGACCGGCTCCTGTGGAGGATTACTTGCCCGCGTATTCTTCGTGCATCCGCTCGGAATAGGCAGAAGGCTTGATGCCGTACTTCTTCTCGAGGTCAACGATCGTGCCGTCCTTGAGCCATTTCACGGTCTCGTCTTGCATTGCCTTCTGGAGGCTTTCGTTGCCGGTGGCGACGGCCATCATCCAGGGTGTCTCGAGGATGCCTTCGAGAGGCATTGAATATTTGTCCTTCCACGTCGAATCGAGAAGCTGGCCCTGGATGTAGCTCTGATCGTAGACGTAGCCGACGCACTTGCCCTGCTGAAGCGCCAGGAGCGGCTTGTCCGAGCCGTCGAACGCGACGATATCGGCACCGTATTTCTGAGCGATCTCCTTGTTGTACCAAGCGCCCGACGTGGCACAGACCGGCTTGCCCTTCAGGTCGTCCCATGACGTGATCTTTGCCCGGTCGTTGGCTAGAATGTTGACGGAATCTGAGTAGTAGAGGGGCTCGATCGCCTGGACGCTCTTACGGCGTTCCGGCTTGTCCGACATCGTCGCGATCAGCACATCGACGCGCCCCTGCTGCAGAAACTCGATGCGGTTGGCCGAGATGACGGGCACGAGTTCCAGCTTGACGCCCAGATCCTTGGCGAGATTAGCGGCGAGATCCGGCTCGATACCGATGATCTCACCCGACGGGTCACGATAGCCGAACGGCTTGTAGTCGGCCTTCACGCCGATGACGATCGTGCCGCGGTCCTTGATTTCCTGCAGACTCGCTGCCCCTGCGACGGACGCGCCGGCAAGAGCGGTCGCGGCGAGCGCGAGGACGAATGTCCGGGTCTTTGGCATGACTTTCTCCTTGGGTTGTTGGTCGTTTCGGTGGTGATTCATCCACGTCACCCGAACCGGGCGATCGAGAATGGGGAAAGGTCAAAATCAGCGGATCTTCCGGCGATTGCACCTGCCACAGCGAGACCGATACCGGCCGAGTGCTTGAAGCCATGGCCGGAGCACGCCGACACGACGAAGGTGCCAGATGCGTCCTGGAGATCATCGAGAACGAATCCGCGGTCCGGCGTCGTCGAATACAAGCAGGTCGCGGTCCGTGCGACACGAGGTGACACGCCAGCCAGACGCCCTTTGACATGCGTCTCGAACATCGCCGCCGACTCACCGTCTGTAACATCGCGTCGAATGCTGTCGACGTCGGTGTTCTCGGCGTAATGCTCGGTGGCCACCTTCACGGTATGCTCGCCCTCTTGAGGAGGAAAGCTGTAAAAATAGTCCTCCTCGCCTGCGCCGTGCATCCAGATTGCCACCGGCCAGTCAGGGCTGGCCGCAGCGGACTCTTCCATCTCGAACCAGTACAGAACCTGCCGCGAGATCGACAGTATCCTGGGGAACTTCTCGCCGAGAAGGCCGGGTGTCCAGGCCCCGGCCGCGACGACGACCTTTTCTGCTGTGATCGATCCGGTATCGGTCTCGATCACAGCGGCGCCGGATGAGCGCGTCACCGAGCGCACGACCGTCTTGGTTTTGATCGCGGCACCGTTTTTTCGGGCCATTGTCAGATGCGCGGAGATGCAGCCCTCAGGGCGAACGTAGCCGCCGCCGGGCTCGAAATAGCCGATCTCGTCACCGCGAAGCCCAACCATGTGCGGAAAACGAGCGTTGATCGAACCGGCGTCCAGCATCTCATGCGGTATGCCGAAGCGTTCGGCGGCAAGTCTCGTGCGCTCGACGAAGTTGCCCTTGCCATGGTGCGGGGCCTTCCCGCCTGCCGCCGCCAGGACCAGCGCGCCGCATTCGATCAGTAGGGACTGTCCGGTCTCACGTTCGAGTTCGCGCCAGATCTCATGGGAAGCCTTAACGAAGGGCACATAGTTATCGCCCTCGCCAACCGCTTGGCGCGTGATCCGCGTGTCACCGTGGCTAGATCCGAAGGCGTGCGGAGGGTTATGCCGATCGATGCCGACGCAGCGGACGCCAAGTTTCGATAGCTGGTAGAGGATGGCGCTTCCCATGGCGCCCATCCCTACGACCGCAACGTCGAAATCCATCCATGCACTTTCTAGTCAATTCGTGATCAGGCAACTTAATTGGGCATGAGCCTAGACCAGACGCTTGCGGCGTGGCAACAGGTGAAGCCAAACTAATATTTGAATGAAGCGACGCTTCAGCAAGGAGGGGACGTGGACATGAAGGCGCTTCGCATGACTGCAGCGGCGATCGAAGCCGGCAGCATGCGTGAAGTGTCCGGACGGTTTTCGGTCAGTCCGTCAGCGATATCTCAGGCCGTGCGCAAGGTCGAAGACCACTTTGGCGTGCCGCTGTTTCATAGAGACGTGCGCCCACTTATGCCGACTGCGGCCGGTCTCGCCTTGGCGTCGGAAATGCGAGCCGTCGAGGTGATCATTGAGGGGATGGCCGGCAAGGTCAGGGCGACCGCCGCATCCATCGGGGCCATCGATCTCAGGATCGGTCTCGTGGATACCGTGGCGGGCACGATTGCGGCGAAGATATTCCAGAAAATGGCGAGCGAGCACCCAGCATTGCGTCTCAGCGGGATGTCCGGACTTGCAGATGGTGTCGGAGAGGCTCTTTCGCGGCGTCGGATCGACATCGCGATCACTTGTGATTCCGCCTATAACGCCGGCTTCGAGACAAGGCCGATTGCGACCGAGCAATATGTCCTGCTGGTGAAAACCACCTCCCTCGCCGACCTTGAAAACCTAGATCTCCAGGAAGTGCTCGATCGCAACGTCCTGGTGCGTCACAGCGGACGCTCATTCGTTGGCGCTCAGGTGGAGCGTTATCTCCAACAGGCAGAGGTATCGTGCCGGCGGGTGTTCGAATTCGACATGTCGGATGCGGTCGTCGCACTCGTGGCGAACGGGGCAGGCGTCGCGATTACGACGCCTCTGTGCATTCTTCAGGGCATCGCCCACGTCGAAGGGGTTTCGGTGATTCCGCTTCCAGGCCCGCCGTTAAGCCGACAACTGCTTGTCGTTTTCCGCCGGGGAGAGTTCGATGGCTATGCACGTGATCTGGCGCTCATCGCTCGGGATATCCTGAAGACCGACACATGTGGTCGGTTCAAGCGACTTGCGCCCCAAATTTCCGGGGCGATCAGGGTGGATGGTAAAGACGCTGCCACCAACTAGCGTCGGGACCGTTGGACCATACGAGATATACCACTCGGAAAATCTGCCGAAAACATGCCCTTCATCGACGACAGGCTAAACCTGCGGTCCGACATACGCATTCCGCAGATTTAGCGCGAATATGGCGATGCCCTGATCCTCGGACTCGAAGGACAACCTAGAAAGGCCAAGGGCGCGATACAGATTCGTCCTCCACTCGTCATTCTCATCATCGAAACACATGAAGCGGCAGCCGCCTTCCTGGAAGGCGATGACTGCGGGTTCCCTGGTTGGCATCAGTGGCTGCCCACCTGGAGCAGATGCTTTGAAGAGAAAGTGATCCTCGCCTTCGATAATCTCCAGCCGGGCAATCGCCTTGACCTGTTCTCGCAATGTGTCCGGCGCAATCCCGACTATGCATGGAGGCGCTATAAAGGGCGGCGTGCCGTCTCGCGGCACATAGGGGCCAGGTGAATCCACGCGATATTTTGAGAAAAAGTCTGGCCTACCAGTCGATGGCCACAGCCACATGCTGGTCGCGGGTACGTCGAACGGGTCCCTCCATTCGAAAAGTTCCTCAGTTTCGTCCAGGCGAGCCCTGCGCGGCAGGGCCTGGTCTGCCCCCAGGAAAGTGGTCCTCCCTGAAGTATGGTTTTTCAGCCATTGGAGGACGAGAGAATGCCGCAGAAGAAGCACAAGCCTGAAGAGATCGTCGCGAAGCTTCGCCAGGTCGATGTCCTTGTATCGCAGGGCCGATC
>DRFF01000099.1 GCA_011050685.1 Aurantimonas coralicida | reverse complement strand
GGCGGCCTCGTCGTCAAGTCCGGCATTGTGGACCTGACCGGCGATGATCGCGCCATGATCTACGGCGCGATGATCTGGGTCGCCGAAAAGCTCAAGAGCGACGATGGACAACGAGCGCGAACGCTCTGGGCCGAAAAGGGAAAACAGGCGTTCGCGGCGGAACAGAAACCCGCAAATAACGGGTCAGGTTAGGATGTCCGCTCTGTTACAGGATCGGGCATGACAGATGGCGGGCTGTGCGGAGACAGATCGATCGGAGCGTTGGTCGCTGTTGCCTGCGTCGCGGCGCGGGTCCTTCAGCTTACCCGTCGTGGCGACACGAGCCTGTGTCACCGGCAAGCTCGCGCACACCTCCACATGCGGCCGCATGCGGTGACGAGGATGTCCTGGTCGCTTTCGCAAGCTTTCCAAATGCGATGTCAGGCCGGGAACTGATTGAAGAATATGGCATCGCCGGGCTGGAGCACGACACAACATTCAGAACGGGCGACAGTAATGGCTGCGGATTGATCCGCCCCTACAAGCTCGACGTGAGCGTTCGGCCGCGCACCAAGTTGCAGGCCTGCCGGGTAGGAGGCCGTGGGGCGCAGCATGAGCATCCCCAAGCTGAGGTCAATCCGGATCCGCGCCTTCAGCGGCCGCAGAGGCGTGCGCTGTCTTCGGCCGGAAATAGCGGCCGAAGATGACCGGCAGCAGGAATCCTGCGACGGCGAACGTCCAGATGCCGATGGCGAGGGGCGAGTCTACGAGAGCCGACCAGTCGCCGTTGGAGATCGTCATCTCGCGCCGCAGATTCACCTCCATGGCGTTGCCCAGAAGGACGCCGAGAATGATCGGCACCAGCGGGACGTCGAGCTTGCGCATGATCCAGCCGAGGACGCCGAAGCCAATCATCACCATCAGGTCGAAGGTCGAGCCGGAAATGCCGTAGATGCCGACGAAGGAGATCATCGCCACAGCCGGCATCAGATATTTCGCGGGCACCAGCAGGACGCGAGCGAACAATCCGACCAGCGGAATGTTCATCAGGAGCAGCATGACGTTGCCGATGAATAGCGCCGCGATCAGGCCCCACACGACATCGGGGTTCTGCGTGAAAAGCAGCGGTCCGGGCGTGATGTTCAGTGCCAGAAGCATGGCGAGCAGGACCGCCGTAGTGCCGGAGCCCGGAACGCCGAGGGCAAGCATCGGGATCAGCGCGCCGCCGGCTGAGGCATTGTTGCCGGCCTCGGGCGCGGCGACACCGCGCGGATCGCCCTTGCCGAAGGTGTCGTCCTTGTTCTTCAGGCGCTTTTCGAGCGCATAGGCCATGAAGGAACCAAGCGACGCGCCCGCGCCAGGCAGAACGCCCGCGAGAAAGCCGACGACGGTGCCACGTGCCATCGAGCCGGACGTCTGTTTCAGGACACGGATGGGCGGGATGATCCTGCCGATCTTCAGCTTCTCGCCATCGGCCGCGCCGTTCTCGCCCGTTCCGCGATGCTCGAGGAAGAGGAATACCTCCGACAGTGCGAACAGGCCGACGATAGCGACCAGAAAGTCGATGCCGTCGTAGAGATGAACCTCGCCGAAGGCAAAGCGCGGCACGCCGGTTTGTCCATCTACGCCGATCATCGCCAGGCCGATGCCGAAGGCGGCCGCCAGCGCCGCCTTGGCCTGGTTGCGGCTGGCAAGTCCTCCGAGGGTCGCAAACGCCAGCGTAAACAGCGCGAAATATTCCGCCGGGCCGAACAAGAGCGCGACCTTGACCAGTTGCGGCGCGAGAAAGACGAGGCCCCAGGTGGCGACGAACGACCCGACGAAGGATGCGATGCCGGAAATTGCCAGGGCCTCGCCAGCCTGGCCCTTCATCGCCATCGGATAGCCGTCGAGGGTCGTCATCATGGCGGGCTCATCGCCCGGGATATTCAGCAGGATCGACGAGATGCGACCGCCATACATCGCCCCGTAATAGACCGAGGTGAGCAGGATCAGTGCCGGGGTCGCCGGCAGGCCGAGCGTGAAGGCGAGCGGGATGAGAATCGCGACTCCGTTGGACGGTCCGAGACCGGGCAGGGCGCCGATGATGGTGCCCAGAAAGCAGCCCAGGAAGGCCAGTCCGAGATTCTGCAGGGTGAAGGCGACCGCGAAACCGTCGCCGAGGGAGGAAAGCGTGTCCATGATAGCCCTCAGATGCCGAACGGTCCGCGCGCCAGGGACAGGCCGAGCACGAGATGAAAGATCGCGTAGATGCCGAGCGAGATGGCAATTCCCGCGACACTGGCCGCGATCGGCGAAGCTCCGAGGCGCCAGGACAGGAAGCCGGCGGCGAACGCGGTGCAGATGACGAAACCCAATTCTGGAAGAAGCTGCGCATAGGCGACGAAGACGGCGATCGCGGCGCCGATCTCCAGAAGGCGCGGCAAGGCCGGCCAGATGGGTTCGGGGTCGGGACGCAAAAGGATGATCAGCCCGCAAACCCCGGTGACGACGGCGATGATGATCGGGAAGGTGCGCGGTCCGACGGGATCGGAAATGAAACTGAGCTCGATCTGAAATGCCGCCCAGATGAAAAAGACGGCCAGAAAAACGAAAGTGCTGCCAAGAATTCGATCGCTCAAGACTTCCTCCTATCGCTTGAGACCTGTCTTGCGGAGGTTGCCGACGCGCGCTCCGGTCAGGACGTAATCGCGCGTCTCGGTCGCCATCGACCTCCCGCCAGTCGTCACGCGGGGCAAGGGCGGCCGGCCAGCCGACAGGAGTCGGCCGGCCGATCGCGTTGCGAGGATGGCCCCCGCGATTACCGGAAGCCTATTTGACGAGGCCGATCTGCTGGGAAAGGAGCTTGATTTCGTCGACGGACTCCTTGACGAAGGTCTGGAAGGCGTCGCCGCTCATGTCCAGCGGCGCAAGGCCGTTGTCGGCCATGATCGCCTTCCACTCGTCGGACGCGTAGACCTTGGCGATCGCGTCGGTCCAGTACTTGTAGGCCGCATCGCTCATGCCACCGGGACCGTAGAAGCCGCGCCAGTTGGCGCCTACGGCGTCGATCCCCTGTTCCTTGGCGGTCGGGAACTTGGCGAAATCACCTTCCAGGCGCTCGGGCGCCAGCACCGCGATCACCTTGATGTCGCCGCTGTCGACAAACCCCTTTGCTTCCGAGGCGTCGCCCGAAAACACCTGGACCGAACCGGCGAGAAGCTGGGTCACCGCCTCGCCGCCGCCGTCGAAGGCGACATATTTGACCTGGCGGACGTCCTCGACCCCGGCCTTTTTGGCGACAATCAACACCTTGAGGTGATCCCATCCGCCCACGGCCGAGCCGCCGGCCACGGAAATGCTGGTGGGATCGGCCTTGATCTTGTCCATCAGCGCGGGCAGCGTCTCGATCGGGGAATCCTTGGCGACGGCGATGATGCCGTAGTCGGCACCGACGGCGCCCAGCCACTTCACCTGGTCCATGGTGTTGCCGGGGTAGGCACCTTGGGCCAGACGCGTCGCGGTTGCCGACGAGGCGGCAACGATCGTGTCGTTGCTGTCATTGCGCTTGTTGATGACCTCGGCGAAGGCCACGCCGCCGCCGCCGCCGGCAAGATTGGTCACTTGCATGGTGCCGGGGACGAGCTTGAGATCCTGCATGGTTTTGCCGACCTGGCGGCAGGTGAAATCCCAGCCGCCGCCCGGATTGGCGGGCGCGATGCATTCGGTGTTGCTCGGCTGAAAAGCGTCCTGCGCGAAAACAGGCGCCACCGCGACTGTCGACACGAGGGCGAGCGCGGCCGCAAGGCCGGTGAAATGTTTCATGAATTTTCTCCCAAATGGGCGCTGGGGGACCTTCTCCTTGATCCCGCGCCGGTTTTCACCCTATTCGGGTTAGCTGTCATTTCGCTGTCACCGGATATCCCATGAGGTTTTTGATCGTCGAGGACACTGTCGACGTCGCCGAGGCGATCGCGGAGCGGCTGACGCGTGGGGGCCATGTCAGCGACCGCGCCGGTAGCATCGAAGACGCGGAGGCCTTTCTGACGACCGGCGAATACGATCTGATGATCCTGGACATTCACCTGCCGGACGGCACGGGGATCGATCTCCTGAAGCGGCTTCGCCGACGCAGCAGCATCGTACCGGTACTCGTATTGACGGCCAGGCTTTCGGTCGACGACAAGATCGACGCGCTGGACATCGGCGCCGACGACTACATGGTCAAACCCTTCGACCTCGGCGAATTGGAAGCCCGCATTCGCGCCATTATCCGGCGGCGTAGCGGCGAGGCGGGTCGCGTCATCGCCGTCGGCCGATTGACCTTCGATTCCGGCACGCGCCAGACGTCGATCGACGGGGCGCCTTGCGATCTGACTCCGCGTGAGCAGTCGCTGCTCGAAATCTTTCTCGTCAATCGGGGCCGTGTTCTGGACAAGGAGGATCTGCTGGTGCGCCTGTTCGGTCTTGAAGGCGAGCCGAGCCAGAACGCCGTCGAGCTTTATGTCGGCCGGCTGCGGCGCAAGATCGATGGATCGGGACTGGAGATTCGGACCCTGCGAGGCCTCGGCTACCAGGCGGTCGACGTGTCCGTGCGGGCGCGTCCATGAACGGGGAGGCTGTGACGAGCACGACCTCGATCACGCTCAGGCTCTCGGCGATGCTGACAACGGTGATCGCCCTTGCCGTCGGCGCGACAATCTACGCCGCGCACCAATATGGCCGGGCGGCGGCAACCGAGGCCTTCGATCAACTGCTGACCGGCGCGGCCTTGCAGATATCCGAACGCATTTTCGTCGTGGAGGGGATGCCGCAAGTCGATGTGCCGGTCTCTGCTTTCGAATTGCTCTCGCTTGGCGGCGCCGAGCGGGTATTCTACCGGATCGCGTCGCCCTCCGGCGAGACGCTCACCGGCTATGACGATTTCCCGCTGCCGCCGGGCGGAGCGAACGGTCTGGAACCAATTGCATACGACGCCACCTTTCGCGGCGCGGATGTGCGCGCCCTCATGCTGCCGCGCCGCTTGGCCGAACGTCAGATTCGCGGCGATGTCAGCATCGTCGTCGGACAGACCATGGAAAGTCGCGATGCGCTCGCCGAACGCATCACCACGCGAGCCGCGGCGGTGATCGGCGCGGCGGGCCTCGCGATCCTGATCCTGGCGCTGGTCGCCATGCGCATCGCGCTGCGTCCGCTGGACCGCGTGCAGAAAGCGATCCTCGAACGCGACACAAAGGATCTGTCACCCTTTCAAATCGGCGTTCCGGCCGAGGTGACGGCCCTTGTCACGGCCATCAACCGCTTCATGGGGCGGCTCGACCGCCGCGTGCAGACGATACAGAATTTCGTTGCCGACGCCGCCCACCAGATCCGGACGCCGATCGCGGCGCTTCGTGCCCAGGCCGATCTCGCGATCGATGAGACCGACCCTGAGCGTCTGCGGACATTGCACCGACGCATCCGCGCTCGGGCGATCGGCTTGAGCCGGCTGACCGACCAGCTATTGAGCCAGGCTCTGGTTACCCACCGCGCGGATACCGAAAGGCTCACGCCGATCGATCTGAGGCGGGTAGCGATCGACGCCGAGCGTGAAATCCGGCTCGTCAGCAACAACGATGCTGATGCGATCGGTCTCGACCTGTCGGAGTACCCGGTCATGGTCGCCGGCGACGGCTTTTCATTGCGCGAGGCGGTGAAGAACCTGCTCAACAATGCACTGGCGCATGGCAAGCCGCCGATCCTATTAACGGTTTACGCCAAGAACATAGGCCGAGAGGGCGCTCATGGACTGATCCGCGTGCGCGATCACGGCACGGGTCTGCCGCGTGACATGGCTGGCGCGATCGGGCAGCGTTTTCGGGCTAACCCGGACAAGCCGGAAAGCGCCGGGCTGGGGCTGGCCATCGTGCGGGAGGTCGCGCTCAGTCATCGCGGTCGTATCGTCGTTGAGCGCGACGCGGGCAGCTTCGCCATCGGGCTGACCCTGCCTCTGGAATACACCGGACAGACTCGGGAGGCCTCGCGATGACGAGGATGTCATTTCCGCGGACCGATCGCGTCGGGCTGTTGCTGCTGGGCTTGTTAGCCGGATCACTCTGTACGGGAGCGGCACGGGCCGGTGAGACTCGCTTCGCCTCCATTGGCCCTCAGACAGGCGAACTGACCATCGCTTCAGTCACCGACCTTGCTGTTATCTCGCCGCTCCTGGAGGCGTTCCATGCGCGGCAGCCGGGGCTGTCCATCACCTATATCGAGGAAACCAGTCTCGACCTCGATCGAGCCGTGCGCACCGCATGCGACGCGGGGCGCTTTTTCGCCGATCTTGTGGTTTCCTCGGCCATCGCTGAACAAGTGCGCCTGGTCAATGACGGCTGTTCGCAGCCGCTCACGGCTCCCATCCCAACGGACTTCCCTGCCTGGGCCAAGTGGCGGCGCGAACTCGTTGGGTTGACCTTCGAGCCCGCCGTGATCGTCTACAACCGCACGGCAATAGCTCCCGACGAGGTGCCGCGCAGCCGCTTCGAACTCGTCGACCTGCTACGCCAGTCCGACCGTTTCCTGGGGCGGGTCGGCACCTACGACATCGAAAAATCGGGAGTGGGTTATCTCTTCGCCTTCGAGGATGCCACGCTGGCCAGCACCTGGGGTCGGCTTCTGGAGAATCTCGGTCGCAATAGGGCGCAGCTCTTCTGCTGCACCGCCGATATTCTCGACCGTGTCGCCGACGGCCGGCTGGATATCGGCTACAATGTCCTCGGCTCCTACGCGCTGGGCCGGCAGGAGCGGGACGATCGTTTCGGCATTGTCTATCCTTCCGATTACACGCTCACCTTGTCACGGGCCGCCTTCGTCCCGCGTCATGCTGAAAATGCCGAGATGGGGAATGCGTTTATCGCCTTCACCGTGTCGCCGGAAGGGCAGCAATTGCTGTCCGGCGCATCCAACCTTTTCGCTCCCGGTTCCGGCCCGCTGGTGCTGGCGGGTAGCGTCGAGGGGGCAGCAGCTGACGCGACACTGGAAGCATTCCGGCCGATCGCCTTGACGCCGGCGCTGCTGGCCAGTCTCGACCGGGCGAAGCGTGCTCTTTTTCTCGGCGAGTGGCGCAAGGCGTTCGGCAAAGGAGCGGAGTAAATTCCGCCTGCCGTATCTGTGAAGTTGCGCAGCCTTCTTCCTCTGGCCGATGGTCGTGGGCGAAGGCGGCGGCAAGGTGATGGTCGGATGATGAGACCTTGCCGTAGGGACTTCGAGTGCTACACCGAGAGTGCAAGTCGCAGCACTGATGCCAGCAGTTTCAAGGGGTTGGAAAAGTGGAGCCGGGTGAATAGCCCCTAGATTTGTAGACGCCTCCTTCCCTAATTTTGAGGCAAGGAGGCCATGATGGGGCAGGCAATTTCACGGACGATTTCAAGCGCGATGCGGTCGCGCAGCTCACTGAGCGGGGCTATCGCTGGGTCATCGAGGACCACTTCGAGACGGCCAAGAACGAACTGGGCCTCGACCACAACGAGACCCGATCCTGGCAAGGCTGGCACCGTCATGTCTCGCTGGTCATGCTGGCCTTCGCCATGATGATCACGATCCGTCATCACGCGAACACCGTGACGCCCACAAAAAGCATGGTCAGGATCATCAACGCGCCTCGCCGCTGCTGATCCGCTGGTCAGTGCAGGAAATTCGCCTGGTCGCCACGCGGTTGGCCAAGCGCCAGATCCAACCCGCCCAGGTCATTGCTTGGTCACTCTGGCGACGCGCCCACCAAGCCGCCGCCCAACAGGCCTATATCCAGTCAAGAAAGCAACTGTAATGCTAGGAACCGGATTAATCCGGACGTGCTCTAGAAGACGTGGAAATCAGATCAGTATCTCATGATACACCTCTATTGCGTTGCTTATATGCGGCGCCAGACGGGCAAATTCCGGAACTGCGTCTTGTTGCAGCAGGGCGCGGCATTGCTTGGCCAGCGTTTCGGGCAGCGCGCCCAATTCGTCTGTCCGGCTGATCAGATAGATCTGACGCGACAGCCCCGCGAATGGAAGCGGGAACAGGTCTATGTGTTCTTTGAACCGGCTTGCATCGAGGATGCTGAGCGGTGTGGTCAGCGTCCAGCCTCCCGTCTTGGCAACCGTAGCGATCACCGATCTGCTGGCCTCGAAAGAAAAGCGTCGCGGCGCATAAAGGCCGATCCGCTTCAGATGTGTGGACACCATGAGGCCCATCGGCATCGCTTCGGAATACTGAACCAAGGGCAATTGCGTCAGCTGAGCACGCCATTCAAGGTTCGGGTCATATGTTCCGCGCGCCGTAACCAGTACGAATTTCTCCCGCAGCATCTGAAGCACCTGAAACCTGTGCATGCTAGCCGGGATGCTGGCGGTGACGGCAATATCAGCCTCTCGCGACAGCAACCTTGATGTGACCTGATCGGAGCGGCCCGAAAAGGTACAGATGAAACAGCGCGGCAGCTTGGCCTGCAGGGACGCGGCCAGCGAAGGTGTCAGCGAGGCGTCCAGGTCATCGATGATCGCAAAGTTCAGTATGGGCAGGCTATCCAGATTCAGTTCGGCCAGCGATTCCTCGGCCTCCGACACGGTGGCGAGAATGCGATGCGCGTGGAGGCTGAACGCCTGGCCGGCCGGTGTGAGTGAGATCGGCCTTCGCGTGCGGTCGAACAGCTTGGCGCCGACGCCGTTTTCCATCGTTGTGATTTGCTGCGAGACGTTGGACTTGCTGAGCCCCAGAGCCTTGGCCGCCTCGGCTACCGATTGCGCCTGTTCCAACGCGATAAATGCCCGCAGACCCCGCAGCGATAGGCGCCCAGTCGCGTCAGGAATTGGATGCGGCTTGGCGGGTCCGTCGGTCATGCCGCGAAAACGGTTCCTTTGCGTTCCAGGCGGGCGGGCCGATGATTCATCGAATCGCCGATTTCCCACGTGCTGTTTGTGCCGACTTAACGGGCAGTTTTTCGCGCGGAGACCGAAGCTGCAACTTTGCGCCGTGTGTTCACGAGAATGCAACAGTCACATCGGCTTGCAAGCCGGATCTGATCAAGCTGTCGGGAAACCCGTTCGTGATCGACTGCGGTACCGTTCTGATTTCCAGAACAAGTTGGCTTTCATTTGACCGAGGGGAGGTCGGTCCCGTTACTTGAATGCAGATCAAAGGAATGCAGTGCGAGAGGTCGTGATGAAAAGTCAGACACGCGTGGTCGTCATCGGTGGAGGCATTGCAGGATGTTCGACGCTGTATCACCTGACGAAAGAGGGATGGACCGACGTCGTACTGGTCGAGCGCAACGAACTGACTTCGGGAACAACCTGGCATTCGGCGGCGCAGGTTACCAATTTCGGCGCCACGCAGACAATGGTCGGGCTGAAAAGCCACTCCATCAAGCTGTACAAAGAACTGGCCGACGATCCAGAATATCCGATCAACTACCATCACGCGGATGGCGGGATTCGTTTGGCCAATACCGAACGCCAGATGGAGGGCTATCGCCACTTCGCCAGTGTGGCAAAGGGCATGGGCGTCGATTTCGAACTGATCGATGCCGAGGAATGCGCCCGCCGCCATCCGCTGATCTCGACGGACAATCTGCTGGGCGGTCTCTGGGATCCGCTGGACGGCGACATCGATCCCGCTCAGCTCTGTCAGGCGCTGGCTCGCCGCGCCCGTCAGGCCGGGGCCAAGGTCTATCGCAACACGCCCGTGACCGGCCTCACCCAGCATCGCGACGACAGCTGGACGGTGCACACCGAGCATGGCGACATTCGCTGCGAGGTCGTGGTCAATGCCGGCGGCTACCGCGTGAACGAGGTCGGCGCGATGATGGGTGTTCATCATCCCGTGGCGTCCATGGAGCACCAGTACTTTCTCACCGAGCCGATCAAGGCCATTGAGGAAGCCGGCCACCGGATGCCGCTGCTGCGCTGCCCGATCAGCGACTATTACTGCCGTCAGGAAAAGAACGGCCTGCTCGTCGGCTTCTACGAACAGGACTGCAAGACCTGGGGCATGGACGGAATCGACCCGAACTTCGTCAACGCGCTTTGCCCGGACGATCTGGACCGGGTGATGAGTGTCCTCGAAGGCGCCTTCGCTCGGATGCCGGCGCTGATGGAGACGGGCATCCACACCGTCGTCAACGGCCCGATCACCTACACGATCGACGGCGCACCTCTCGTCGGTCCGATCCCGGGGAAACGCAACGCGTTCTGCATCATCGGCCTGCGTGCCGGACTGGGCGAAGGCGGCGGCCACGGCTGGCTTCTGGCGCAACAGATCGTGCATGGCGAGGCCTGCTACGACACCTGGGTCATCGACCCTCGGCGCTTCACCGGACACTGCAATATCGAACTGACCGCGCTCAAGGCGGTGGAGGACTACCAGAACGAGTTCCGCTTTCACTTCCCGCACGAACATCGCCCGGCGGGCCGACCTGCCAAGACCACGCCCCTTACCCCGATCCTGGCCGCCGAAGGCGCCGATTTCGGTGTCGTGAACGGCTGGGAACGCGTCGCCTACATCAAGCCCTCGCCCGATTTCGAGGAGACGTTCAGCTTTCGTTTCAACGAGACGTTCGACGTCGTCGGCGCCGAGGTGAAAGCCGTTCAAACCGGCGTGGGGGTGACCGAGGTCAACGGCTTCAACCGGTTCGAGATCACCGGCCCCGGCGCGCGCGACTGGCTGGACAAGATGACCTGCGGGCGCCTGGCCAGACGTGTCGGCAAGGTTGGTCTGAGTTATTTGCTGAACCATCACGGAAATATCAAGGCTGAGGCGACGCTCGCCAATCTTGATGAAGACACGATCTGGTACGGCTCGGCCGCCGCTTCGGAATTCCACGACATGGACTGGCTGCAGGCGCATTTGCCGGATGACGGTTCGGTCTCGCTGCGCTCGCTGACCAACGAGTGGACGATCCTTGTCCTCGCGGGCCCGAAGTCGCGGGATGTCCTGTCCGCCGTGTCGCGGGGGGACTGGTCGAAGGCAGCATTCCCCTGGCTGTCAGTCCGCCGAGCCTTCGTCGGGATCGCACCCGCGGTCGTCATGTCGGTGAGTTTCTCCGGCGAACTGGCCTACGAACTCCACATTCCGAACAGCCAGCTCTACGCAGCCTATCTCGCGCTGCGCGCGGCGGGCGCGAAATACGGACTGACCCTGTTCGGCTCCCACGCGGTGGATTCGATGCGGCTGGAAAAGGGCTATCGCCACTGGAAGGCGGATCTGATCACCGAGTTCAACCCGCTCGAAAGCGGTCTTGATCGCTTCGTGAAGTTCGACAAGCCGGATTTCGTCGGCAAGGCGACGCTGGAGGCGCAGAAGGAGAAAGGTCCGCGGCGGTGCTTCGTGAGCCTGACGCTCGACTGTACCCACGCACCGGCCCATGGCGGCGACAGCATCCTGTCCGACGGCAAGTGCGTCGGAACGGTGACGTCCGGGGGCTGGGGCTACCGGACCGGCAAGAACATTGCGATGGGCTTCGTGGACCCTGCCTTCGCGGAGATCGGAACGGAACTGTCGGTGGAAGTGATCGGCGAGCCGGTGCCGGCGCTGGTTGTCGATCCGGGCCTCTACGATCCGGAGAACGCGCTGATCCGTGCCTGACGCGGATACTCCCGGCCCGGACAGGGCCGGGCCAACGCGGGGCGGACCCCGCTCCGAGGAACCTGATCGTCTACTGGAGCCCCCATGAAAGTACTCGTGCCCGTGAAGCGCGTGATCGACTACAACGTGAAGGCCCGCGTGAAGGCGGACGGATCTGGCGTCGATCTGGCGAACGTGAAGATGTCGATGAACCCCTTCGACGAGATCGCCGTCGAAGAGGCGATCCGGCTCAGGGAAAAGGGCGTGGCCGAAGAGGTCATTGCCGTCAGCATCGGTGTCAAGCAGGCCGCCGAGACGTTGCGCACGGCGCTGGCGATGGGTGCCGACAGGGCGATCCTCGTCGTGGCCGCCGACGATGTGCACACCGATATCGAACCGCTGGCAGTGGCGAAGATCCTCAAGGCCGTGATCGACGCAGAAGCACCGAAACTGGTCATTGCCGGCAAGCAAGCGATCGACAACGACATGAACGCCACCGGCCAGATGCTGGCGGCGCTGCTGGGCTGGTCGCAGGCCACCTTTGCCTCGAAGCTCGAGATCGAGGGCGAGACCGCAAAGGTCACCCGTGAGATCGATGGCGGCCTGCAGACCATCGAGGTCAAGCTGCCCGCGATTGTTACCGCCGATCTGCGCCTGAACGAGCCGCGCTATGCGTCGCTGCCCAACATCATGAAGGCCAAGAAGAAGCCGCTGGATGAAAGGACGCCAGCCGATTTCGGCGTCGATGTGAGCCCGCGTTTGGAGATCGTCTCGACCCGCGAACCGGAAGGCCGCAATGCCGGCATCAGGGTCAAAAGCGTCGACGAGTTGGTTTCGAAACTGAAAGAAGCGGGGGTCGTGTAATGGCCGTTCTCATACTGGGCGAAGTCACCAATGGTGAGCTGAACCGCGATGCCACGGCCAAGGCGGTCGGCGCGCTGAAGTGCCTGGGCGAGGTGACGGTGCTGTGCGCCGGCGCCTCGGCGAAGGCGGCGGGCGAAGCGGCCGCGACCATCGATGGCGTGGCGAAGGTGCTGGTTGCCGAGGATGCGCTCTATGGCCACCGGTTGGCGGAACCGACGGCGGCGCTGCTGGTCAGCCTTGCGGGAAAGTACGACCACATCGCCGCTCCGGCGACCACCGACGCCAAGAACATTATGCCCCGCGTCGCGGCATTGCTGGACGCGATGGTGATATCGGACGTGTCGGCCGTGATCGACGCCGAGACTTTCGAACGCCCGGTCTATGCCGGCAACGCCATCCAGACGGTGAAGTCGAGGGACGGCAAGAAAGTCATGACCATCCGCACCGCCAGCTTCGAGGCGGCGGGCGAGGGCGGCAGCGCCCCGGTCGAGAACATCGCGGCGGCCGACGATCCCGCGCTGTCCAAATGGGTCGGCGATGCGGTCGTCGAAAGCGACCGTCCGGAATTGACCTCGGCGAGCCGCGTCGTGTCGGGTGGCCGTGGTGTCGCGTCGAAGGAAAACTTCGATCTGATCGAGAAGCTGGCCGACAAGCTCGGTGCCGCCGTGGGCGCGTCCCGTGCTGCGGTCGACGCCGGCTATGCCCCGAACGACTGGCAGGTGGGCCAGACCGGCAAGGTCGTGGCGCCGGACCTGTATGTGGCGATCGGCATCTCCGGCGCGATTCAGCATCTGGCCGGGATGAAAGACAGCAAGGTGATTGTGGCGATCAACAAGGACGAGGAGGCGCCGATCTTCCAGATCGCCGATTACGGCTTGATCGGCGACCTGTTCGAGCTTGTGCCCGAACTGACAGCGAAGCTGTGATGGACGCGGCAACAAAAGACAGTGCCGGCCCATGCCGATCACCGCGTCTTCCTGGACGGCAACAAGACCGTCGTCTTCCCCGCCTCCCCGGGTTCATTCTCGAGTGAACGGATGGGGTGACGGGACACTGCATGCAAAAGAATCAGGCTAACTGATCGACCGCAACCGGCCCGCATCGCGTGCCTCAACCAACAAGGAGCGACTTATGAAACTTCATCTGTGTACTGCCGCACTAGCCTTTGCGGCGATCGGGGTGGCCTCGCCCGCGCTGTCGCAGGAACAACTCACCGTCGCGTACTTCCAGGAGTGGCCAATGCCGTTCCAGTTCGCGAAGGCACAAGGCACCTATGACGAAAAGCTGGGTGTGCCGGTCAACTGGGTCGCCTTCGAGTCCGGCACCGCAATGTCGGCTGCGATGGCGGCGGGCAATGTTCAAATCGCGGTCAGCCAAGGGGTGTTGCCCTTCATCGCGGCGACCTCGGCCGGTCAGGACCTGAAGATCATCGATATCGCGGCCTCCTATGCCGACAACGAGAACTGCGTCGTCGCCGCCCGACTGGAAATCGACAAGGACAGCGCCGCGGAACTGGAAGGCAAGCGCGTGGCCGTGCCGATGGGCACGGGAGCGCAATACACCTTTCTGCAACTGATGGAACATCTGAAGGTCGATACATCGACCATGTCGATCGTCGACATGGCCCCCGCCGAGGGTGCGGCGGCGCTGTCGCAGGGCAACGTGGACATGGCCTGCGGCTGGGGCGGGGCACTGGCCCGGATGCAGGAATACGGCAACGTGCTGCTGAGCGGTGCTGAGAAAGAAGAGATCGGGATCCTGTCCTTCGACCTGATAACGACGACGGGAAGCTTCGCCGCCGAGCAACCGCAGCTTCTGGCCGATTTCGTCGCTGTCACTGCGCAGGTGAACGCGGCTTGGAACGCAGGCGACCAGCGTGAGGAAATGTTGCCCGTAATCGCGCAGGACGCGGGGATGGAAACGGCGGTCGCGGGCGATACGATCGACGATTTCGAGTTCCTTTCCGTCGATCAACTGCTGTCGGATGATTGGCTTGGCGCTCGCGTCGGGGCCTACATCGATGGTGCAGCTGCGTTCTTCAATGATGTCGGCACTGTTCCGGAGATCCTGCCGTCCTATGGCGCTTTGATCGACACGGCGCCGCTTGCCGACGTAGCCGGCCGTTGACGACTTCGGAAGGCGTCAAGCGCCTTCCGACCCCGCCAAGGCAAGAAGGAGACAGCCCGATGTCCGGCCTTACATTGAGAAATGTCTCGATGCGATTCGACTTGCCCAACGGCTCGCATGTGCAGGCGTTGCAGGATGTCTCGCTCGATCTGAAGCCCGGCCAGCTGATGTCGGTTCTTGGACCTTCAGGCTGCGGGAAATCCACCTTGCTGAACATCGTGGCGGGATTTCTGGCCCCGACCAAGGGAACGATCACGCTGAACGGACATCCGGTGACCGGCCCGGATGCCGAACGCGGCGTGGTCTTTCAGCAAGGCGCGCTGTTCGAATGGATGAATGTCCGCGACAATGTCTCGTTCGGTCCGCGCATGGCCGGACAGCGCGAGGCCCAGTACGGTTCGCGCGTCGATCACCTCATCGAGGTCGTGGGCCTGCGGGATTTCCGTGACAAGGCGATCTACGAATTGTCGGGCGGGATGCAGCAGCGCGTCGCGCTGGCCCGCTGCCTGGCCAATGATCCCGACGTGATCCTGATGGATGAACCCCTGGGCGCGCTGGATGCGCTGACGCGGGAAAAGATGCAGGCGATGGTTTTGGACCTGTGGAAGGAAACCTGCAAGACGGTGATTCTGATCACCCATTCGGTCGAAGAGGCGCTGTTGCTGGGCGAGAGGCTGGTCGTCATGGCCCCGCGTCCGGGCCGCATCTACAAGGAATATCACCTTCCTTTCGCCGACCAGGGCGTGGGCCATGATCTGCGCGAGATCAAGAAACAACCTGATTTCACGGCCAGGCGCGAAGAGATCCTGTCGATGATCTGGAACATGGAAGAAGAAATCATGGGACGTCAGGGGGATGCGGCATGACTGGTGTTGCTATCCTTCTGGTCTATGTGGGCCTGTTCGCCGGTGCTGCCCTTGCGGTCGGTTTGGTCCGCCGCCGCATCGGACGCCGACAGGACTTGACTAGCCTGAAAACAGTGACGTTCGGCGATGAAAGCGCAATTCGGCCCGACCGGGCGGCATCCATCATCTCGATCCTGGTGGTGTTCCTGCTGTGGGGCGCCTTCACCGGATCCGCGCTGGTGCCCTTCCACGTTCCAGGGCCCTTCATCGGTGAAACTTCGTTCACCTACGAGGCAAGGGACGAGGCCGGTCAGACGCAGTCCGGCGAAGTTCTGGTTTACGCCGGCGTCGCCCCCACATCCGGAGAGCCGCCGGATGCGGAGGTCGTGGCCAGCGTGCCGCGCGGGCGCGATCAACTGATCCCTCTGCCCGATGGCGCAAAGGCGGTCAGTGTCGACGGAGCCGCCATCGCTGCGGGCGACAAGCTGCGCGTTGCCCATGGCACGGTGTCGATGACGGGCAAGGGCACTCTGTCCTTTGCCGCCGACAAGGGCCTGCAGATGGAGCCCATTTGGCTGCCTTCGCCGGAGGCCGTAGCAGCCCGCTTCGTCGAAATCGCCCAGACAGGCTACCAGAATTATACGCTCTGGGAACATCTGGGTGCGTCGTTGATGCGCGTTCTGGTGGGTTTCGCGCTGGGGTCGCTGATGGGTATTCCCCTCGGTTATGCGATGGGCCTGTCGGGCTGGTTCCGCGGCTGGTTCGATCCGATCGTCGAATTCATGCGACCGGTTCCGCCGCTGGCCCTGATCCCGCTCGTCATCATCTGGTTCGGCATCTGGGAAACCGGCAAGATCGTACTGCTGTTCCTGGCCGCGCTCTGGATCATGACCATCGCGGCGCGCGCCGGCGTGTCGGGAGTGAACATTACCAAGGTTCACGCCGCCTATTCGCTGGGTGCCTCGAAATGGCAGCTTCTGCGCCATGTGATCATGCCCAATTCGCTGCCCGAGATCTTTACCGGCGCTCGCGTCGCCATGGGTGTCTGCTGGGGCACGGTCGTCGCGGCCGAGCTTGTCGCCGCGCAAAAGGGGGCTGGCATGATGATCATCGCGGCTTCGAAATTCCAGCTGACCGATATCGTCCTGATGGGGATCATCCTGATCGGCATCATTGGCTACGGGATCGACGTGCTGATGCGCCTTGCCGAACGCAAGCTGGTGCCTTGGAAGGGCCGCAGCTGATCCCGGCAATCCTGCGCACCGACAACGCCGGACCGCGCGTCGTGACGTCCAAATCAAAGGAAATAGACCCATGATGCTCTCTCGTTTTCCGCGCAAGTTCCTCGCGCATCTGCCGACGCCTCTGGAACGTCTGGACCGGCTGACAAAGGAACTGGGCGGTCCGGAAATCTGGATCAAGCGCGACGATTGTACCGGCATGTCGACAGGTGGCAACAAGACGCGCAAGCTGGAATTCCTGATGGCCGAGGCCGAGGCGCAGGGCGCCGATGTGGTGATGACCCAAGGCGCCACCCAATCGAACCATGCCCGCCAGACGGCCGCCTTTGCCGCCAAGATGGGGTTCCACTGCCACATCCTTCTCGAGGACCGCACCGGCAGCAAAGACCACAACTACAACACCAACGGCAACGTTTTGCTGGATCACCTGCATGGCGCGACGACCGAGGTCTGCGAAGGCGGACTGGACATGAACGCCGAGATGGAAGGCGTTGCGGATCGCATCCGGGCGGGGGGCCGCAAGGTCTATACCATTCCGGGTGGCGGCTCGAACCCGACCGGAGCCCTTGGCTATGTGAACTGCGCCTATGAACTGGTAGGGCAAGCCAATGATCGCGGACTGGTCATCGACCATCTGGTTCACGCCACGGGCAGCGCGGGCACTCAGGCCGGCATGATCGTCGGTCTGAAGGCGATCAACGCGCAGATTCCGTTGCTAGGTGTCGGCGTGCGTGCACCAAAGGACAAGCAGGAAGAAAACGTCTTCAAACTGGCGCAGGCCACCGCGCGGAAGATCGGTGCGCCGGACGTGGTTCAGCGCGCTGACGTGATCGCCAACTGCGACTATGTGGGCAAGGGCTATGGCATCCCGACCGACAGCGGGCTGGAAGCCATCGCGATGTTCGCGCGGCTTGAAGGCGTCCTTCTGGACCCGGTCTATTCCGCCAAGGGTGCGGCCGGCCTGATCGATCTGATCCGCAAGGGCCATTTCAAGAAGGGTGAGCGGGTCGTCTTTCTGCATACGGGTGGCGCGGCTGCCCTGTTCGGGTATGACGCGGCCTTCGACTTTTCCGATCGCCGCGTTCAGACCAAGGCGGCCTGATCCATGACGATCGCCCGCTTCTCCAAAAGCTTCACGCAGCAGGAGCCGATCCCCGAGGTCGGCATCGCGGCCGCGGTCGAGGTGATGCGCTCGGGGCGACTTCACCGCTACAACGAAGTGCCCGGCGAGGAATCGCAGGTGTCCGCGCTGGAGCGGGAACTGGCGGAGTGGCAGGGCAGCGCATATGCGCTGGCCTGCAGTTCGGGCGGGGCGGCGCTTTGCATCGCGATGCGCGCGGCGGGGATCGGCGCGGGCGACGTTGTTCTGACCAACGCCTTCACGTTGGCGCCGGTGCCGGGCGCGATCGTGGCCGTCGGGGCAAGACCCGTGCTGATCGAGATCACCGAAGATCTGCGGATGGATCTGGACGACCTCGCGGCGAAGATCGCCACGCATCGTCCGGCGGCGGTCATGGCTTCGCACATGCGCGGGCATCTGTGCGACATGGACCGGCTCACCGCCATCTGCGCGAAGGCCGATGTGCCGCTGTTCGAGGATTGCGCGCATACCATGGGCGCCAGGTGGAGCGGTCGGCGCAGCGGCTCCTTCGGGCTGGCCGGAGCCTTCAGTTCTCAGACCTACAAGCATCTGAACTCGGGCGAGGGCGGGTTTCTCGTGTCGGATGACGCTGATTTCATGGCGCGCGCGATCATCCTGTCGGGATCCTACATGCTCTATGCCCGGCATGGCGCCGCGCCTTCGGAGGATCACTTTCGTCAGGCGCGCCTCGACATGCCCAATACCTCGGCGCGGATGGACAATCTGCGTGCCGCGTTGCTGCGGCCCCAATTGTCGCAAATAGAAGATGCGATCAGCCGCTGGAACGACCGATATCGGGCGACCGCCGACGTCCTGGCCACCTGCCCACAAATTGTGATGCCGGTCCGGCCCGCGCAGGAAGCCTTTGTCGGCAGCTCGATCCAGTTTCGTCTGCCCGGGATTTCCGCCGCTAGCGCCACGGCTTTTGTAGCCGATGCGGCGCAACTGGGGGTCGAGCTGAAATGGTTCGGCGCGGCCGACCCGGTCGGCTTCACTTCTGCCCATCCAAGCTGGCGCTATGTTGCGCCGCAATCCTTGCCCCGTACAGACGCCGTTCTGGCGGGGTTGTTCGACATGCGTCTGCCGCTGACTTTCGGCATCGAGGATTGCCGCCAGATCGGCCAGATCATCGCCGCCTGCGCCGACAGCCTTACGATAAGAGAGGCGTCATGACCGCGCCGCGTCGCATCGGTATTCTCGGCGGCATGGGACCGGAGGCGACGGTGCTGCTGATGTCGCGCCTGATCGCGGCAACGCCGGCCTCCGACGATTCCGATCACCTGCCGTTGATGGTAGACATGAACCCGCAGGTTCCCTCGCGGATTGCGCATCTGATGGAGGGCCGGCGCGAGGATCCCGGGCCGGTGCTCGCAGGGATGGCCGCCGGACTTCAGCGTTCGGGCGCTCAGGCGCTGGTCATGCCCTGCAACACCGCGCATTTCTATGCCCCGGTTATTCGAGACGCGGTGTCGATCCCGTTCCTGGATATGGTCGAAATCTCGGTCGAACAGGCGGCGCAGAAGGTCGGGCGCGGCGGATCAGTCGGCATCCTCGGCTCTCCCGCATTGCGGCAGGTGGGAATCTTCGACAGGGCGCTGGCCCGTCACGGATGCAAAGCGGTCTACGCCACGGATCAGGACGCGCTGCTTTCGGCTATCCGCGAGATCAAGCGGGCCGGTCCGTCCGTCACCGCGCGGGAAACGCTGGCCGCCGCCTCTTGCGACATCGCCACGCAAGGTGCCGCCGTGCAACTGGTCGCCTGCACCGAGTTCTCGCTGATCACAGAGGCCGCGGCGGACCATGCCCCGGTCATCGACACGCTGGATGTGCTTGTTCAGGCGATGCTGGCATTCGCCAGATGAAGACCGGATCGCGATGACACTTGGCGGCGAAGCAACCGGAAATTCGAACGTAAGGATCAGACGATGGGTGTAACCCAGCTCAAGACAGCATCGCTCGGTGGCGAAAACGGCGCGCCCGATGTGGAACAGACCGTCCGCGACATCCTTGCCGATATCGAGGCGAATGGCGATGACGCGGCCCGCAAATACGCCGAACGCTTTGACGGCTATTCCGGCAACCTGGTTCTCACCCGGGACGAGGTCGAGGAGGCCGCCCGCGAAGTCGATCCGCGGCTGAAGGACGACATCCGCTATGCCTATGACAATATCCGCGCCTTCGCCGAGGCACAAAAGGCGACTATCGAAGATTTCGAGATCGAGCTGCGCCCTGGCCTGTTCGCGGGCCAACGCGCGATCCCTTGCAACACCGCCGGCTGCTATGTTCCGGGTGGGCGCTACGCGCATGTCGCCTCGGCCCTGATGACGGTCACGACCGCCAATGTCGCGGGCTGCCGTAACATCGTCGCCTGCTCCCCCCCGCAAAACGGCAGGGGCGTGCATCCGGCGATCGTCTATACCGCCGATCTGTGTGGCGCTCATCACATTTTGGCCATGGGCGGCGTTCAGGGCGTGGCCGCAATGGCCAACGGTCTCTTCGGCCTGCCGAAAGCGGACATTCTGGTCGGACCCGGCAACCAGTTCGTGGCCGAGGCCAAACGCATCCTTTTCGGCCGTGTCGGCATCGACATGTTCGCAGGCCCGACCGACAGCCTCATTATCGCCGACAGGACGGCGGATCCCGAGTTCGTTGCCTGGGATCTGGTCGGTCAGGCCGAGCATGGCTACAACTCGCCCGTCTGGCTGATCACCGACGATCGTGCCTTGGCCAAGCAGGTCATGGCGCGGGTGCCCGAGTTGATTGCGACACTGCCACAGATGAACGGTCAGAATGCGACCGCCGCGTGGCGCGATCATGCCGAGATATTCCTGTGCGACACGCGCGAAGAGATGGCCGCGCAATCCGACCGCATCGCACCCGAGCACCTGCATGTGCAGGCTGCCGATCTGGATTGGTGGCTGGGACGGCTGACCTCCTATGGGTCTCTCTTTCTTGGCGAGGAAACCACGGTCGCCTTTGGTGACAAGGCCTCGGGCACGAACCACGTTCTGCCGACCTCGGGGGCGGCCCGCTATACGGGCGGCCTGTCTGTCCACAAGTATATGAAGCTGGTCACCTGGCAGCGCGCCTTACCAAGCGCGGTGGCCCCGCTGGCCGAGGCGACCGCCCGTATTGCGCGCCTGGAAGGCATGGAAGGTCACGCCCGTACCGCGGACATTCGTCTGGAGAAGTATGGAGCGGCTCCTCAGGCCGGCGGCGCGGGGCAGATCGCATCCTGAACGCATCTCGTGGGATGGAACCGAGAGGTGGCTCGGTTTGTCTGAACAGGCTCGACGGCTTGATAAGTGGATCGTCTGCCGGGTTTTATGCCGCTGCGAGAAGCGGTTGATTGAAGTAGGCGTGGTCCGGAGTTTTCCGGCCCAGGCTCGAATGTGGGCGTCTTGCG
>DRFF01000098.1 GCA_011050685.1 Aurantimonas coralicida | reverse complement strand
AGCCCAAGCTGGGCCAGACCACCCACATGCTCATGTCCTTCCCCATCGGCACGCGCGGCGAGGATGTGCGCGACATCGCAACGGATGTGGCCGAGCGGTTTTTCCAGACCGACGAGGGGCATTTCGATTACATCATTGCGGTGCATGAGGACCGCAATCACCCCCATGCGCATCTGGTGCTTAACCGCCGCTCACAGGAAGGCGAGTTCTTCTTTCTGGGGCGCAATCATCGCTTCAATTATGACGACTTCCGCCTCGCCATGGTCGAGGAGGCGGAAAAGTACGGTGTGCGCCTGGAGGCCACGCGCCGGGTGGATCGCGGGGTTGTACATTACCCAGCCCGGACCAGCGAGGTCTATGCCGCGAAAGACGAGGGCCGCGCGCCCCGCGAGCGGGAACGTGTAGGGGCCGACCTGACGCGGACGCTGGCGGAGATCGCCAACACCAGAACTGTCTACCACTCGCTTGCCGCGGAGGCTTCGCGCGAGGCCCGCGAGGATATTGCCGCGGCCCTCTTCCGGGCGGGCGAGGTGCTGGCGCGTGGCGGGCAGGTGGACCGAACAGGAGATGTGTACATGGCCGAGGATCAAAGTTTCGAGGATTTGAGAAGCCTCTATGCGGAAAAGCTCGCGCGGGTGCAGGGCATGATCGCCGAGAAGTCCGACGCGGAACGTCCCGTGCTGGAAAAACGCCTAATCGAGATCCAGACGCAGGTCCAGCACATGCAGCCTCTCGGTTTGCGATCATCCACGCTGTCAGAGACCCCCTCGGAGGGCGGGATCTATTCTGAGGCAAACATCGACATCAACCAGCTTGAGCGTCTGGCCGAGTCCGACCTGAGATCGCGCATTGACGTAGCACTACGGGGCACCGGGATCAGCACATCGGAAGTGGTGGCCCGGATCGAGACGGGCGCCTCGAGCGCCGCGCTGGAGCATCAATGGATCGCCAATGATCTCTCCAAGGTGGCCGAGGCGCGCGATCTGAACCTTGAACGCCGCGCTGATCTGGAACAGGCCCGAGACATTCTCAACGATGTGCACGTCGAACTTGGCACGCTCTTGGAGCGGGAGAACGTGCTGCGCCGGGATGGGATCATGGAAGCGGAACCGGTCAGCGAGCAGTTCCATTATCATGAGGGCGCGGTGCGGGAGATGGAAGGGACAATCCGTCAGGAGATGCGCGCAGACGGCCTTACAGCGCAGCAGATCGAAGTCCGGGACTGGGAGGTTGTCTCGCGGGCGGAGCGCCGGATCGAGACCGAGCAGCGCGCATATCTCGAGGCACACCCGGACCTGCTCGCACGTCCTGGCGATGTGATCGACCGGTCTGAACCCTACAGGGAGACCATTACCGATGCGGCCCGCGCCAGCGAGATCACCCGCGAGGTCGATCGGATCATGGAGGGACGCGACGTCCGCACGCCCGTTACAGATGCTGTCACGGATGACTTGCGCGCGCGCTATCCGGACATGCCGTCCCACCTCGCCCGCGGGCTCGGCGCGACCTATGCGGCCGTCGTCGAGATCCGGGACACGGAGGTCATCAATCAGGTCCGCCGCGAAAACGAGATGCGCGACGGGCTCGGGTCTGGCACGCGCGACGCACTCCTCGCGACCCGCGGTGAAACTGCGCCGCAGTCTGCCCGTACCGACCGCCTTGCAGACGAGATTGCGCGTGTCGTGGACCATGAACGGGCGGGGGAGTTGTCCGCGCCCTTCGAGACCGAGGCGGAGCGGGACGCCTTCCGCGGCGAGATCGCGCGGGTGCTGGACGTTCGCCAACTAGACCGGCTCACATCCGGCGATGCCGATGCGCTGGACAAGGTTCTCGAGGACCGCCTCGACCGGCTCTATGTCGCCAAGGTCTACCTGCAATCGGATGCCGCGACGGCCAACACGGAGGCCTTGCGCCAGGTGGTCGATGATCTTGCCGACACCGAATATGAAAAACACCGCGCGACAGACGTGGATGGCGAGACCGAGCGGGGTCAGGTCCATTGAGCGCCGCCATGGGAAAAGCGCGGATCGCCACGGGCGTCCTGCTGGTGACGCTTGTGACCGGGGCCATGGGCTATACCATCGCCTCGGCGGTGCTGACCTACCAGGATCTCGGGTTCGGGGCCGAGATCGACTTTGCCTATATCGCGCAGAACTATCTGGCGATCCTCGATCGTCGCCCGGAGGACGCGCAACTTATTCACCTGATCATCGGCAGCTTCGCCGCCGCCGGCCTGATGCTGAGCCTCGCCCTCTCGGGGTCCGCCCTGACACGCTTTGGCCAGACCCATTGGCAGACCGCGCGCGAGATGAAGGCCAATGGGTTCTTCGGGGCGCCCGGGACCGGGTTCATCCTCGGCAAGCTTGGGCCGCCCGGCTCCCGCGCCAATTACATTTGCTCGAAGGTTTTTCCGCATGCGCTGATCGTTGCGCCCACGGGCCGCGGCAAGACCACGGGCTTCGTCATTCCGAACCTGCTGACCTGGCAAGGCTCCGCCGTGACGCTCGATGTGAAGGGCGAGTGTTTCGAGGCCACGGCCCGGCACCGCGCAGCCCAAGGCGACAAGGTCTATCGCTTTGCCCCCACCGATTGGGAGGGCAAGCGCACGCATCGTTACAACCCGCTCCTGCGCATCTTTGAGCTGAAAGATCCCGCGCGCCAGCAGATGGAATTGCAGCTCCTGGCGACGCTCTTCCTGCAGAGCGACAACGACCGGGTGCAGGGTCTCCTGAAGGGCGGGATCGATCTCTTCGTGGCGGCAGGCCTGCTGGCCTTCCAGCGCAAGCGTCCGACCTTGGGCGAGATCTACCGCATCGCGGCCTCGGGCGGGAACAAGCAGAAGGAGTATTTCGCGCGGGGCCACGAGGTGGACAACCGGGCCGCCAAGTTGATATTCACGCGGTTGGCGTCTACCAACAATGACACGCTGACCTCTTATGTTTCGCTCCTGATGACCTCGGGGCTCGACCAATGGCAGAACCCGGCCATCGATGAGGCGACGGCGGTGTCGGACTTTGATTTCCGGACGATCCGCAAGAAGCCTTTTTCGGTCTACCTCGTGGTCCAGCCGCTGATGGTGAAGCCGCTCGCGCCGCTGATCCGGCTGTTTTTCTCCGACCTGCTCTCCGCCATGCAGGAAAGGGATCCCGGGCCAGACGAGCCGTGGCCCGTGATGATCATGCTCGACGAGTTCAATCGCCTCGGAAAAATGCCCATCGTGGTCGAGAGCATCGAGACCCTGCGCACCTATCGCGGCCACCTGGCTGTGGTCACGCAAACCATCCCCGCCCTCGATGAAATCTATGGCGAGAACACCCGCCGCGCCCTGCAGGGCAACGCCGGCGTGAAACTCTACCTGACGCCCTCGGATGAAAAAACCGTCGAGGAGCTGAGCAAGGCGGTCGGCAAGACCACGAAGACCGTCATCACGCGGTCTCAGTCCATCGGCAAAAACCCCTTTGAAGGGCGCAGCCAATCCACGCGGACTGAAGAGAGCTCGTTGTTGCCTGAAGATGAAGCGCGCCGCCTGCCGCTCGATGAAATCGTCATGGTCATCGACGCGCAAATGCCGGTCCGGGCAAAGCGGATCCAATATTTTGACGATCGGCTGTTCAAGGCGATCCACGCGGCACAGACGGGGGAGCTGCCGTTTCCGAAGCCGGGGGGAGGTGCAACGCAGGGGAATCTCCCGCTGAGTGTGCGTGCCATGCCGATGACGCCGCCAGCAAACGGACCAAGTGGGTCTGAAACTGACGCGGTTGTGGAGAGCGCACGCCAAGATGCTGGCAGTCAAACGTCAGGGCAAACCGACGTCGCTTCAAAAAAGACCGCGCCTGTCGTTCAAGCCGTCATCGCCGAGGAACAGCGCCAGATGGAGATGGATTTTGGCAGCAGCGTCGTGGATTCTGAAGCTGCGAGCGTAGCTGATGAGGCGCAGATGCGCTCTGCAGTCGATGGCTTGGACGAAATGGAAGCGATGCTGCGAGAGGAGGATGGTGAAAGGCTGGTTGCGCGATAGGGTGGCGGACATCGCCTGTTTGTCGGGGAGGGCGGAAAGCGGAAGTTCGCTGCGATAGCGAGCCAGCTAAAGGTCGGCGGTGAAAGCCGACATTCAGAATCCTGAGATAGGGCGTTTTGCTGCGACGCATCCGAAGTTCGCTTCGATGAAGGTTTTTCGATGCGGGCCACTGCGCGAGATTTCGACGCGGGACTGACTTTGGCCCGCGTTGACAAACCTCTCAAGGAGGAAGCCGTGGGATGCTGAGTGTGACCTATGGGGAAAGTGTGAGGCTGCTGTGGGTT
>DRFF01000097.1 GCA_011050685.1 Aurantimonas coralicida | reverse complement strand
AGATGTGTATAAGAGACAGTCCCAGTTGCCGCCGCTCGCCCAGCCATTGTCCACCAGCAGCGTCAACGGCCCGTCGCCCGACAGCTGGCTTTCGCGTGGGTTCAGCGTCGGTGCGGCGAGCGCGAAAATGATCAGCGCAGCCAGCAGCAGCCGCAGCAGCGTCAGCCACCACGGGCTCTTCGATGGCGTTTCCTCGCTCTTCAGGATCTCCTGCAAGATCCGCAGCGGCGGGAAGGTTTCGGTCTGCGGACGCGGCGGGGTCAGCTTCAGGAGCCACCAGATCACCGGCAGCGCCAGAAGTCCGAAAAGTACCAGCGGCGCACCGAAGGACAGGGCGAGGCCGCCGATCATGCCGCCGGTTCCTTCGATCGCGGTCCCATGACCTGCGGCACGCCGCTCAACCGGCCGTGGACGGCGACCAGCGCTTCGGAGGCCAGCCGGTCGGTGCGGTGGGCGATGAAGCTCCAGCCAAGCCGCCGGCAATGTTCGGCGATGTGCTCGCGCCGCGCCTTGTAGAGCGTGGTGTAGTCGTCGCGCAGGGTCTCGGCGCGGCCGGCGGTCAGCTTCGCCCCGGTCTCCGGATCGCGGAATTCGGTGCGCCCGACATAAGGAAACACTTCCTCGGCCGGGTCCGCGATCATGATCACGTGGCCCTTGATGCCGCGCCCCCCGAGACGGTCGATGCGCGCGACGAGGTCGTCGACCGGGTCGAGAAGATCGCTGACGATGACCAGTTCGGTGAATCGCTTCAGCCGGTCGTCGGGCGGGAAGGGGTCGTCCGGCCGGCTGTTGAGCAGCGCGGCGGCGATCCGCTCGGCGGCGTTGCGCGCCGAAATCGGGTCTATGACCCCCGGATAGCCGATCCGCTCGCCCGAGCGCGCCAGGATTTCGGCGAGCGCGAGGATGATGACCAGCGCGCGGGATTCCTTAGAAACCGTCGCGTCCTTCGACTGGTAGCGCATCGACGGTGACGGATCGGCCCACAGCCAGACGGTCTGGGCCGCTTCCCATTCGCGGTCGCGCAGATAGACATGGTCGTCGCGGGCCGAGCGCCGCCAGTCGATGCGCGAAACCTGTTCGCCGTCGACGAAGGGCCGGAACTGCCAGAAATTCTCGCCGACGCCACGCCGGCGCCGACCATGCCAGCCGGAAATCACCGTCGCGACGACGCGCCGTGCCTCGACCAGAAGGTCTGGCATCAGCGCGGCGCGCTGGCGTGCCCGCACGAGGGCTTCCGGCGCTTTGGTGAGTTCGACGGGTGAGCCGATCGGCATGCCTGCGGCCGCCTTACGCCGCGTCGCGCTTCAGCGCACCAATGACGTCGCGCACGCTCATGCCCTCGGCGCGAGCCGAGAAGTTGAGCGCCATGCGGTGCTGCAGGATCGGTTCGGCCAGCCCCATGACATCATCGATGGACGGCGCGAGGCGCCCGTCATAGAGCGCCCGCGCCCTGACGCAGGTCATCAGCGCCTGTGACGCGCGCGGGCCGGGCCCCCAGGCGACATGCGTATCGGCGTGGCTGTTGCCATTGCCCGGACGCGCCGAACGCACGAGCTGAAGGATCGCCTCGACGACGCTCTCCGCGACCGGCATGCGGCGCACCAGCGCCTGGATTTCGCGCAGGCGCTCGGCGGTCATCACCGCCTCGGCCGATTGGTTGTCATTGCCGGTCGTCTCCAGCAGGATGCGGCGCTCGGCCGCGATATCCGGATAATAGACGTCGACCTGCATCAGGAAGCGGTCGAGCTGGGCTTCGGGCAGCGGGTAGGTGCCTTCCTGCTCGAGCGGATTCTGTGTCGCGAGAACATGGAACGGCGCCGGCAGATCGTGGCGCTCCCCAGCGACGGTGACGTGATATTCCTGCATCGCCTGCAGCAACGCGGACTGGGTGCGCGGCGAGGCCCGATTGATTTCGTCCGCCATCAGAAGTTGGGCGAAGACCGGCCCTTTCACGTAGCGGAAGGACCGGCGTCCGGTCTCGTCTTGGTCCATCACCTCGGTGCCGACGATGTCCGACGGCATCAGGTCCGGCGTGAACTGGATGCGTCGCGCGTCGAGGCCGAGGGCGACGCCGAGCGTGTCGACGAGCTTGGTCTTGGCAAGGCCCGGCACGCCGACGAGCAGCGCATGGCCGCCGGCGAGAATGGCGACGAGGCTCTGTTCGACGACGCTTTCCTGGCCGAAGATGACCCGGCCGACCGACTCGCGCACCTTGGCGATATCGGCGAGCGCGGTTTCCGCCATGGCGATGACCACGTCGTTGCTGAGGGTCGCCTCCTGGGGCTGCATCATCGTCATCAGGAGTTCTCCGTCGAGGAATTGTCGCTGGGCGCCGCGTCGGGGAGGGCGCGTAGCCGCGGCGGAATCGTAACATGGAAACGGCTCCCGCCGCTCATGGCAAGCAGGACGCCCGCAACTATTTCGTGACTGCGAAGCCCGGCCAAAATAAGACCGGCTCCTATATGGGACCGATTGCCGCGGAAGGGGAGAAACATGCAAGAGGCGACATCGAATGCCGGCGGCATCAGCCTTGCGGCACTCATCTCCCGCGCCGAGCGTGCCGGCAAGGGAGCACCGCCCGTTGAGCTGTGGAATCCGGCCTATTGCGGCGACATCGACATGGTCATCCGCTCCGACGGAAGCTGGACCTACATGGGATCGCCGATCGGCCGACCGGCCTTGGTGCGGCTGTTCTCCACCGTGCTGCGCAAGGACGAGGATGGCCGGACCTATCTGGTGACGCCGGTGGAAAAGCTGGGGATTAGTGTCGAGGACGCACACTTTCACGCCGTCGAAATGAGCCGGGAAGTCAGGGACGGCGAACCGGTGCTCACCTTTCGCACCAATGTCGGCGACGTCGTCGAAGCCGGTTCCGATCACCCACTGCGCTTCGCCATTGGCAAGAACGGCGAATTTCGACCTTATGTCACGGTGCGCGGCCGGTTGGAGGCGCGGCTGACACGGGCACTGGCGTTCGAGCTTGCCGATTTCATCGAGCCGGTTGCCGAGGGTAGCGGCCGCCATGGCGTCCGTTCGGGCGGCGCTCTGTTCGACATCCCGGCCGAGGCGCACGACATATGACGGCGATGCCAGGAAACGTGTCACATCATCCCCGATTTACCGCCGCGGATTTGCGCGCGCGAATGGAAGGGCGTGGGTGGATCGCCGAGGAAACCCGTGAATATGGCGACCACCTCCTCAATCCCGATCTTGTCCAACTGATGGAGCGGGCCGAGGCGCGCGAGGCGGCGGTTCTCGTTCCCGTAGTCGAGCATGCCGACGGGGCGACGGTGATCCTGACCAAACGCGCCGACCATCTGCGCAAACATTCCGGCCAGATCGCCTTTCCGGGCGGCTCCGTCGATCCCGACGACGCCTCGCCGGAAGCTGCGGCGATTCGCGAAAGCACGGAAGAGATCGCCCTCGATCCCGGCCATGTCGAGCCGATCGGCCAACTGCCGCGCTATCTGACCACCACCGGCTTTCGCATCACGCCGGTCGTCGCGATCGTGCGGCCTGGGTTCCGCCTCCTCGCCAATCCGGCCGAGGTGGAGGATGTGTTCGAGGTGCCGCTCGAATTCTTGATGACGGAAGCCAATCACAGCCAGGAAAGCCGCATCTGGCAGGGCACGGAGCGGCGATACTATGTGATGCCCTTCGGCGAGCGCTTCATCTGGGGCGTCACCGCCGGCATCATTCGCACCCTCTACGAAAGGCTCTATGCATGACCGTGACGACGATCGACGCGCCCTGGCTGACATCCGCGTCGCTGCAATCGCTGCTGTCGGCGTTGTCGCGCGATGGCGAGGAGGCGCGAATCGTCGGCGGTGCGGTGCGCAACTGGATCCTCGATCAGCCGGTCACCGACGTCGATGTGGCGACCACCACCGTTCCCGAAGAGACGGTGCGGCGGGTCGAGGCGGCGGGTTTCCGCGCCGTGCCGACCGGCATCGAGCACGGGACGGTGACCGTCGTCACGTCCGAGGGGGCCTACGAGGTAACGACGCTCAGGCAGGACATCGAAACCGATGGCCGCCGTGCCAGCGTCCGCTTCGGCCGCGACTGGCAGGCCGACGCCGAGCGCCGGGACTTTACCATCAACGCGCTGTATTGCCAGGCGGATGGCACCGTCGTCGACCTCGTCGGCGGCATTCCCGATATCGCCAGCCAGACGCTGCGCTTCATCGGCGATGCCGAGACACGCATTCGCGAGGATTATCTGCGCATCTTGCGATTTTTCCGGTTCTTCGCCTTCTACGGCAAGGGCCGGCCGGACGCAGAAGGAATCAGGGCGTCCACGCGGCTGAAGGATGGATTGGCGGGGCTTTCGCCGGAGCGAATCTGGTCGGAGCTGCGCAAGCTCCTTTCAGCGCCCGACCCGTCGCGCGCGCTGTTATGGATGCGCCAGACCGGGGTGCTGACGGCCGTCTTGCCGGAGACCGAGCGCTGGGGCATCGACGCCATTCATCCGCTGGTCGACGCCGAGCGGGCCTTCGGCTGGGATGCCGATCCGATGCTGCGGCTGGCGGCCATCGTGCCGCCGGATGCCGCGCGGCTGACCGAAATGGCCAGGCGGCTGCGCTTTTCCAACGCCGAGCGCGACCGCATCGTTGCCTTCGCGCACGCCGAGCCGGTGCGGCCGGACGAGAGCGAGGCGGCGTTGCGCACCCGGCTTTATTTTGGCGATCGATCGTCGATCGTCGACCGGCTGCGCCTTGGCCTTGCGGCGGCGCGAGCCAAGGCTGAGGGCACGCCGCAATCGCTGGCGGCGGTCGCGACGCTGACTCGCCAGCTCGACGCCGCGGAACGCTTCGATCCGCCGGAATTTCCGGTCAATGGCGAGGATCTGAAACGGGCGGGCATCGCGCCGGGACCCGACATGGGCGAGGCGCTGAACCGGCTTCGCCGGCTCTGGGCCGAGAGCGGCTTCGTGCTCGACAGCGAGACCTTGATGTCCCGTCTTTGACAGAGCCGGCGTCACTTGCAGTCCACGCAACAAAAAAGCGGGCCGCCGGCCCGCTTCGCAGTCTCATATGGCCCAAGCCGAGCGGCCTAGTTCAACAGCTCGTGGGTCTTCATCCGGAACGAGTCCAGCATCGTCAGTGAAATCCGATCGACGCCGAGTTGCTTGGCCTGGACGACGGCCCGCCGGACCACTTCGGCCTGGCTTTCCGCACGGATGACACGATGGCAGCCGGGAATGATGCCGGCACAGTCTAATTCGTACATGAACGATCCTCCCTGATCAGTTACACATACAATTCGCAAAACGCCGAATCATTTAAACATCTTTACATTTCGTTAAAAAATTACAAGTCAGGGCCACTTCACAATCGGTGGCATCGAGGACAGGATCGAGGCGACGTTGCCGCCGGTCTTGAGGCCGAACAGCGTGCCGCGGTCGTAAAGAAGATTGTATTCGACATAGCGGCCGCGGCGGATCAGCTGCTCCTCCCGATCCGCCTCGGTGTAGGGCTGGACGACGTTGTGGCGCACGATGTGCGGATAGACCACGAGAAACGCCTTGCCGACGTCGCGGGTGAAGGCGAAGTCGGCGTCCCAGCCGCCTTGCTTGTCGGATGAGTGCAGCCAATCATAGAAGATACCGCCGACGCCGCGCGCCTCGCCTCGGTGCGGCAGGTAGAAATATTCGTCGCACCATTCCTTGAAGCGGGTGTAGTCGGCGACATTCCCGTGCCGTTCGCAGACGAATTTCAGCGCCTTATGAAAGGCGAGGGTGTCGCGATCGTCGTCGGTGCGGCGCCGTTCGAGCGTCGGGGTCAGGTCCGCGCCGCCGCCGAACCACTGCCGGGTCGTCACCACCATGCGGGTGTTCATGTGGACCGCCGGCACATTGGGATTACGCATATGGGCAATCAGCGAGATGCCGGACGCCCAGAAGGTCGGATCCTCCTCGGCGCCGGGGATCTGCTTGCGGAACTCCGGCGAGAATTCGCCAAAAACCGTCGAGGTGTGGACGCCGACCTTCTCGAACACCCGGCCGTGCATCATCGACATCAGGCCGCCGCCGCCATCGCCCTCCCGCGACCATTCGGCGCGTTCGAAGCGGCCGGCCGCGAGCCCGGTTTCTTCGCCGAATTCAGCTTCGATCTCCTCGAAAACGCCGCAGATCCGATCACGCAATACCTCGAACCAGGCCTGCGCGGTTGCCTTTTTGGCTTCGATGTCGTCCGGCAGCCCTTCAGGCAGGTTCGGCTGTTCCATGGGGTGTCACTCTCATGCGTCGGGGCTGGGCCCACGATCCATCCTTTTCACGGCACGGCGCCGGACATTGCCCTGGCGGTGCCACCTGTTGCAGGGCAATGGCATCCGACAGCCGCCCGCGCAATGCCAAGTTCATGAAGCGGCAAACGGGTTTGCAAAAACCCGAGCGGGAAAGCTGCGCAAAAGATCGTCCGAATTTATGGCCGAGGCTGCTCGCCGTGTGGCGGCATGGGCGCCGATTCGCAAAAATCACGGCGGGTCGCTATCTTTTCCATCCGTGTCCGATTGCGATCACAGAGATAGTCCATGTCCCGGCTTATCC
>DRFF01000096.1 GCA_011050685.1 Aurantimonas coralicida | reverse complement strand
GTCCTGTCGTGCCACATCTTTCGAGGCGCGCCCGAACGTCGGGCGCCCGCCATCGTCGCCGATCGGCGGCGGCGGTCTCGCGCCGGCTTGCCTCAACTCTCGTCGGTCCCTATCGCAAGCGGGACGTGCCGCAGGATCAGGAAGGAAGAAGACAGACCGTGGATATCATCGCCTCGATCCGAAACGCATTCGTGCCCATCCATAAGGCGGGCTACCCGTTTATCGCCGCGTTCTTCGTGGTCGCCGTCGTGCTCGGCTTTTTATGGGAGCCGCTGTTCTGGATCGGCCTCATCCTGACGGCGTGGTGCGCTTATTTCTTTCGTGACCCCGAGCGTGTGACGCCGATCGCCGATCATCTGGCCGTCAGTCCGGCGGACGGCCGCGTGTCGCTCGTCGGCCATGTTGTCCCGCCGGCCGAACTCGATCTCGGCACCGACCCGATGCTGCGCATCTCGGTGTTCATGAATGTCTTCGATTGTCATGTAAATCGGGCGCCGATGCGGGGCCGAATCCGGCACATTGCCTATCGCGAAGGCGAATTCCGTAATGCCGAGCTGGACAAGGCGAGCGAGGTCAACGAGCGCAGTTCGATGGTCATCGACGGGCCGAAGGGCGAGATCGGCGTGGTGCAGATCGCCGGACTCGTGGCACGGCGGATCATCTGCTGGGCCAAGGTCGAGGATCGGATCGAGGCGGGCGAGCGTTTTGGCCTGATCCGCTTTGGCTCACGTCTCGACATCTATCTGCCCGATGGGGCTCGGCCGCGCGTCGCGGAAGGGCAGATCGCCATTGCGGGTGAAACCGTCATCGCCGAGTTCGGCGACAATTTGCCAACCTGGCCATCGAGGCGTGACTGATGCCGATCGAATCTCCCTTTCCTCCGTTCGATCCGGGTAAGCCCGACGTGGAAGACGGCCCGGTACGCCGGCGCATTCCGTTCCGCCACATCGTCCCGAACCTCATCACCATCCTGTCGATCTGCGCGGGAATGACCGGCATCCGCCTGGCTTTCGAGGGTCAGTTTGAGTTCGCCGTCGGCATGGTGCTCGGTGCGGCGTTCCTCGACGGGATCGACGGCCGCGTTGCGCGGCTATTGAAGGGCCAGAGCCGCTTCGGCGCGGAAATGGATTCGCTCGCCGACATCGTCAATTTCGGGGTCGCGCCGGGTCTCGTGTTGTACACTTATATGCTCAACGAGGCGGGGGCATTCGGCTGGATCGCAGCGTTGCTCTATGCGAGCGCCTGCGCCCTCAGGCTCGCCCGTTTCAACACCATGCTTGACGATCCGAAACGCCCAAAATGGCATTCGGCGTTCTTCGTCGGCGTGCCGGCACCGGCCGGCGCGGGCTTGGCCCTGTTCCCGATGTATGTGGGCTTTTCCGGTCTTAATCTCGGATTCCCTGAGATCACCGCGACGATTGCGTCGGTCTATCTCGTGTTTATCGGCCTTTTGATGTCGAGCCGCCTGCCGACATGGTCGGGCAAGGGAGCTGGCATCCGGGTGCCGCGCGACTACGCCATCCCGATCATCCTAGGCTTCGTTCTCTACGTCGCCCTGTTGCTCAGCTTCTTCTGGGAGACGCTGACGCTGACCGCGATCGCCTACTTTATTTCGGTTGGCTTTTCGGTGCGAGCCTTCGGCAAGCGCGCGAAACGCGAAACCCGCTCGGCAGCCGCGGATCAGGCTGGCTCGCGGTAGTCCAGGAAGCGGTTTTCGCGCACATCGAAGAGCTTGCCGGTCTCGGTCACACCCTGGAAGGCGAGGGGCACGATCTTCGCCGCGACTTCGCGGGCGGTCGGCAGCGTCTTGGGATCCTCGCCAGGCATCGCCTGCGCCCGCATGGCGGTGCGCGTCGCGCCCGGATTGACCGAATTGACCCGGAGCGGCAGGCTCTGCGTCTCGTTCGCCCAGGAACGCACCATGGCCTCGCAAGCCGCCTTGGAGGCCGCGTAGAGCGACCAGAACGCCTTGGCCGAATGGGCGGCGCCGGACGACATCACGATGGCGCGACCGGCCTGGGATTTGCGCAGCAACGGATCGACGGTGCGGATCAGTCGCCAGGTCGCGTTCACGTTGACCGTCATGGTCTTATCGAAGGTCTTCGCCTCGATGTGGCCGATCGGTGCAAGGACGCCGAGCAGGCCGGCATTGGCGACCAGGACGTCAAGCCGGCCCCAGCGCTCGTTGATGGCGCCACCGAGGCGGTCGATCCCGGCCATGTCGGTCAGATCAAGCGGGACGAGCGTCGCCGATCCGCCGGCCGATTTGATCTCATCGTCGAGTTCTTCGAGGCCGCCGACGGTACGCGCCAGCGCGATGACATGCGCGCCCTCGGCGGCGAGGCCCTTGGCGATGTGGTAGCCGATACCGCGTGAGGCCCCGGTGACCAGCGCGATCTTGTCTGTCAGCATTTGCGTCATATCAATTCGCCGGAAAGGCGCCATCCGTAGCTTTGAGCCCTGCCGGCAACGGCTTGGCCGAACGCGCTCAGGTCCTATGTTTCCCCACGGTACTGCTTCCCCGCGAAGATCGCGATATTCAGGGAGCGTTCCGTGTTCAGCCCGCACCACCCAGCAGCGAGAGCGGCCGGACGTTTTCCGTGCCGTCCTGATCGGTCAGCGAGGTCGGATAGTCGCCGGTAAAGCAAGCATCGCAGAACTGCGGCGTCAGCTTGTTGCGCGAGGGCTCGTCGGTGGCGCGGTATAGCCCGTCGATCGACAGAAACGACAGCGTATCGACCTTGATGAAGTCGGCCATCTCCTCGATCGTCATGCGCGAAGCGAGCAGCTTGGCCTTTTCCGGCGTGTCGACACCGTAGAAGCAGCTGGCGCGGGTCGGCGGCGAGGCGATCCGCATGTGGACCTCGGTCGCGCCGGCTTCGCGCACCATTTGCACGATCTTCTGGCTAGTCGTGCCACGGACGATCGAATCGTCGACGAGGATGACGCGCTTACCTTCGAGCATCCTGCGGTTGGCATTGTGTTTCAGCTTCACGCCCATGTGGCGAATGGAGTCGGTCGGTTGGATGAAGGTTCGGCCGACATAATGGTTGCGTATGATCCCGAGCTCGAAGGGCAGACCGGCCTCCTGAGCATAACCGATCGCCGCGGGAACGCCGGAATCGGGAACCGGCACGACGATGTCGGCTTCCACATGGCTCTCACGCGCCAGTTCGCCGCCGATCTTCTTGCGAATCTCGTAGACGTTGCGGCCCTCCACGGTCGAATCCGGGCGGGCGAAATAGACATATTCGAAGATGCAGAACCGGGGGCGGCGCGCCTGGAAGGGGAAGATGCTCTCGATTCCGTCCTCGCTGATCACGACGAGTTCGCCGGGCTCGATGTCGCGAACAAAGTCGGCGCCGATGATGTCGAGGGCGCAGGTCTCCGATGCGAGAATCGGCGATCCCTCGAGATCGCCGAGCACGAGCGGCCGAATCCCGAGAGGGTCGCGCACGCCGACCATTTTCTTCGACGAGAGCCCGACCAGCGAGAAAGCGCCTTCGAGCCGCGATAGCGCGTCGATCAGCTTTTCGACGAAATGCCGCGCCGCGCTCGTGGCCACGAGATGCAGGATGGTTTCGGTGTCGGAGGTGGAGGAGAAGATGGAGCCGCGGCGTTGCAACTCGCGCTGAATGGTCAGGGCGTTGGTGATGTTGCCGTTGTGGGCGACCGCGAAGCCGCCGGCAGACAATTCGGCGAAGAAGGGCTGGACGTTGCGCAAGCCGCCGCCGCCGGTGGTGGCGTAGCGGGTATGGCCGATCGCGGAGGTTCCCGGCAGACGCTCGAGTACGGCTTGCTTGGTGAAGGTATCGCCGATCAGACCGGCATGGCGCTCGACATGAAATTGCGAGCCGTCATAGGAAACGATCCCCGCCGCTTCCTGGCCGCGGTGCTGAAGCGCGTGAAGGCCGAGCGTCACTACGGCGGCGGCATCGGTTCGTTTGAAAATGCCGAAGACGCCGCACTCTTCGTGCAGTTCGTCGTCGCCGAATGGCGTTTCGTCCATGAGATTATCCGCCGTTTGCCGGTGTCTGTCGGCTTGCGATGAGGTCTTCACCATATAGGCCCGTATGGGGCGGGACGCGAGGGTGTGGCTGTCGGAGGTTCGAAATCCTGGCGCCCGCTACTGCGGCTGCGTCGGCTCCGTTCCGCTTGAATCCTCGATCGCTCCCTCAACGGATCCGGGTTCTTCAGGGGCGGGGGGCGTATCCGTGGCCGGCTCGCCGCTGGTGCCCTGGATCTTCTCAAGGATGATCTGCTCGGGGTTCTCCGGCAGCGCCGCGACCAATTGCTTGCCAAAATTGTCCAAATACGGCTTGGACCAGGCGTTGGCGACCCATTCCGGCTGGTTTTCCGGCGCCAGCCAATTGAAGAACAGCATGGCCACCACGACGAGAAGCAGACCGCGCACGGCGCCAAAGACGAAGCCGAGAACGCGGTCGAGCGCGCCGATGCGACTATCGATGATGAAGTCGGCGATCCGCAGCGTGATGTAGGACACGATGATCAGTGTGACGAGGAAGATCGCGGCTGCCGAGGCCGCCATCGCCACTGTGTCGGATGAGATGTACTCGGCGAAATAGGGCGTCAGCGGCTTGTAGAAGAGAAAGGCGGCAACCGCCGCCACCAGCCAGGAGATCACCGAAAGGATTTCGCGGGAGAAGCCGCGCACCATGGCAAGAAGCGCCGAAACCAGCATGAGTGCGAAGAGGATCGCGTCGAGAAGAGTAACGGTCATGGATGATCGGTCCCGTGGACGTTCGGATCAGGCGCGGGTGGCAGATGCCGGTATGACATGCCTGCGAATGACGCCTTACCCCTTTGGTGTCCATTTTACACTAGGGGGCGGCGTGAAAATCAACCGTCGGATGGAAGACCGCCCGATGCGACCCGGCCGACGAGGTCGGGCAGGGTCTCCACTTCATGCGGCACCATCTCGCCCGAGCGCGGCAGATCGGCGCTGGCCGCCGGCAAGACCGATTGCCGAAAACCGAGCTTTTCGGCTTCCTTGAGGCGCTGTCCCGCATGGGCGACTGGCCTCACCGCGCCGGAGAGAGAGACTTCGCCGAAATAGACGCAATCGGAGGGCAGGGCGGCGCCGCTGAGCGAGGACACGAGCGCCGCCGCGACTGCGAGGTCCGCGGCCGGTTCGGAAATCCGGAAGCCGCCGGCGACGTTGAGATAGACGTCATGCTGGCCGAGTCGCACGCCGCAATGGGCTTCGAGCACCGCCAGGACCATGGCGAGTCGCGGCTGGTCCCAGCCGACGACCGCGCGGCGGGGCGTCCCGAGCGCCGAAGGCGCAACCAGGGCTTGAATCTCGACGAGGACCGGGCGGGTTCCTTCCATGCCGGCGAAAACCGCGGCGCCGGGCGCCTTTTCGTTGCGCTCGCCGAGAAACAGTTCCGACGGGTTGCGCACTTCCCGCAGGCCGATGTCGCTCATCTCGAAGACGCCGATCTCGTCGGTGGGTCCGAAGCGATTCTTGACGGTGCGCAGGATACGGTAGTGGTGGCCGCCTTCGCCCTCGAAGTAGAGGACCGCGTCGACCATGTGCTCGACGACGCGGGGGCCGGCGATCTGGCCGTCTTTGGTGACGTGGCCGACGAGGATCACCGCCGCGCCGCTGGCCTTGGCATAGCGCACGAGGGCCTGCACGCCGGTGCGGACCTGCGTCACTGTTCCCGGCGCCGATTCGGCCATGTCGCTCCACAGCGTCTGGATCGAATCGATGATGACGAGGTCTGGCCGGCGGGCTTCGGCGAGAGTCGCGAGGATGTCCTCGACATTGGTCTCGGCCATGAGCTGCACCGACGTATCGGCGGCTTTCAAGCGCTGGGCGCGGAGGCGCACCTGCGCCACGGCCTCTTCCCCGGAGACATAGACGACACTGTTTCCGCCGCGGGACAGCGCCGCGGCCGCTTGCATCAGCAGGGTCGATTTGCCGATGCCGGGATCGCCGCCGATGAGCAAAGCCGATCCACGCACGATGCCGCCGCCGGTCGCCCGGTCGAATTCGTCGATGCCGGAGACGATGCGCGGGGCTTCTTCCATCTCGCCAGAGAGCGGCAGCAGTGCCGACGGGCTGCCCTTGCGCCGGCCGCGTTGCGGTCCGCCACCGATCCCGCCGGAGGTGTTTTCCTCGACGATGGTGTTCCACTCACCGCAGGCGTCGCATTTGCCCTGCCAGCGCGTGGTGACCGCGCCGCAGTTCTGGCATATGAAGCTGAGTTTGGGTTTGGCCATTAAAACCTTGGAAGCTGGGGCGTCGACTGGAACGAAACATAAACAAACCCCGCCCGACCGCAACTCCGAACGGCGACGCAAGACAGAGCCATGTGTGCGGCAATCGTGCGAGCGGGCCCGCAGCTCGATGTTAGATTGCCGATAAGCCGGCGCGAGACAGCGCTTGGAAGGCGCTTTTCGCCAATCTGACATTCTTCGAAAGACGACCAGATGGCGTTGTGGATTGGACTATATTTCCTGGCGATCAACATCGCAGCCTATTTCGCCTTCGTTTCCGACAAGGCCAAGGCGAGAGCCGGCGCAAGACGCATACCGGAGAAAAACCTCCTGCGCCTTGCCCTCCTTGGTGGCAGCATCGGCGCCATTTCCGCGCAACGAATCATTCGCCACAAGACCCACAAAGAGCCTTTCCGCACATGGCTGAACGCGATCGCGTGCCTGCAGCTTGTCGTGATCGCGGGCTTCGCGGTCGCCATGCTGCTTTTCGGACCTAACAAGATCCTCCACTGGGCGAGTCAGCAATTCAGCTGACTGGGCCGTCGCTCGACCAGCGCCGCTTCACCCGCGGCCCGAGGCCAGTCAGCAATTCATAGGCAATGGTGCCCGCGGCTGTCGCCACCGCGTCGATCGGCATGTCCGGGCCGAAGAATTCCGCCCGCGCGCCGGGGCGGACGGCATCTTCGGGAAGGTCGGTGACATCCAGGAGGGTGAGGTCCATCGAGACTCGACCGAGCACCGGCACCCGCCGGCCAGCGAGTATGGCCTCGGCTCCGGGCCGCAGCTGACGCATCCCCACGCCGGCACCCGACGCCGTACGGTGGTAGCCATCGGCATAGCCGATGCCGACGGTGGCGATCCGCGTGTCTCTGCTCAGCCTTGCCGCCGCGCCGTAACCGACCGCCTCGCCGGCTTTGGCGATTCGCACCTGGAGAACCGACGCCGTCAGCCGCGCGACGGTCCTGATCGCTTCCGACGAGCCGGGGCCTGCCTCGCCGCCATACAGCGCGATGCCCGGCCGTGTCAGATCGAATGCGTAGTCGGCGCCAAGAAAGACACCGGCGGAATTGGCAAAGGACCGGGGAACAGACGGAAACAGCCCGGTGACCGCCCGAAACCGTTCGAGTTGCTCGGCGCTCTGCGATGTCGCCTCGTCGGCGGAGGCCAGATGGCTCATGACCAGGCACAGGTCGAGCTCGCCGGAGGCGGCGAAGTCGGCGGCCAAGCGGGCATCTTCGGTTCCGAGGCCGAGCCGGTTCATGCCGGTTTCGAGCTGTACCGCGGCGGGCGCTTTGCGTGCGGTCGCGCGCATCCCCTCGCGCCAGACGGCGATGTCATCCGGCGTCGAGAGCACCGGCGTCAGGTTTAGCGCCAGATGGAGCGGAACCGTCGCGGGCTCCAGACCCTGGAGCACGTAGATGCGAGGCGCCGCAGACGCGGTCGACGCGTTGGCCGGCAACCGGTCCAGCGAGTCACGCAAGGTGGCGCCTTCCTCGGCCCAGGCGACGAAGAAGTCGCGGCAGCCAGCTTCCGACAACGCCGCTGCGACCTCGGCGGCGCCAAGACCGTAGCCGTTCGCCTTGACCGCCGCGCCCGTGCGGACGCCGGGATTACGGGAATCCAGCATCCGCCAATTGGCGATCAGCGAGGCGCGGTCGATCTCGACGACCGGCATGCGATCCGGCCTCACACCGGCCGGGATCGGGGAAAGCGGCATCGTCAGGATACTACTCGAACCGCTCGGGAAGATAGCTGTCGTCCGCGAGATCGGTGAAGCGGGTGTATTCGGCCTGGAAGGCGAGGGGGACGGTGCCGGTCGGTCCGTGGCGCTGCTTGGCGATGATCACCTCGGCCTTGCCGCGCGCTTCGTTCAGCTCCTGTTCCCACTTCAGATGCTCGTCAGTGCCCGGCTTCGGCTCCCGGTTCGATAGGTAATATTCGTCGCGATAGACGAACATCACCACATCGGCGTCCTGCTCAATCGAACCGGATTCGCGCAGATCGGAGAGCTGCGGCCGTTTGTCGTCGCGGCTTTCCACCTGTCGCGAGAGCTGCGACAAGGCGATGATCGGCACGTTCAGTTCCTTGGCCAGGGCTTTGAGGCCGGTGGTGATCTCGGTGATTTCCTGGACGCGGTTGCCTTGGGTCCGGCTGGAGCCCTGCATCAACTGGACATAGTCGATGATCATTACGTCGAGCCCGCGCTGCCGCTTTAGACGCCGGGCGCGGGCCGAAAGCTGCGCGATCGAGATACCGCCGGTTTGGTCGATATAAAGCGGCAGCTTCTGCATCATCTCCGAACAGCCGATCAGCTTGGTGAGTTCCTGATCGTTGATGTTGCCGCGCCGGATTTTCGACGAGGAGATCTCGGTCTGTTCGGAGATGATGCGGGTGGCGAGCTGTTCGGCCGACATTTCCAGGCTGAAGAAACCGACGACGCCGCCATTCTTCGCCTTGAAGCTGCCGTCCGCCTGCTCGGCCGGCTCGTAGGCCGCCGCAATGTTGAAGGCGATATTGGTCGCGAGAGAGGTCTTGCCCATGGCAGGCCGGCCCGCCAGGATGATCAGATCGGAGGCCTGCAGCCCGCCCATGCGCCCGTCGAGCCCGATAATGCCCGAGGAAACGCCGGAGAGGCCGCCATCGCGGTCCTTGGCGGCGGTGGCCATCTGGACGGCCAGCGTCACCGCGTCGGTGAAGGACTGGAAGCCGCCGTCGTAGCGGCCGGTCTCGGCCAACTCGAACAGGCGGCGCTCCGCGTCCTCGATCTGGCTCTTCGGCTCCATGTCGAGCGGCGCGTCGAAGGCGATGTTGACCACATCCTCGCCGATCCGGATCAGCGAGCGGCGAATCGCCAGATCGTAGATCGCCCGACCGTAGTCGGTGGCGTTGATGATGGTCGTCGCCTCGGCGGCAAGCCGCGCCAGATATTGTGCGACGGTAAAATCGCCCACCTTGTCGTTGGCCGCCAGGAAGGTCTTGATCGTCACCGGGTTGGCGATCTTGCCCATCCGAATCATCTCGGACGTCTTGCCGAAGATCTCCCGGTGCAGCGGCTCGAAGAAGTGGTCGGGTTTCAGAAAGTCGTGGACGACATAATAGGCGTCGTTGTTGACCAGCATGGCGCCGAGCAACGCCTGCTCGGCCTCGATATTGCTCGGGGCTTCACGATAGAGCGCCGTTTCGTCATCGATTTTACGCGCCGCATCCGCCATGCCGCGTGACCTCTACCGCCGTTTCAGGATGCGCCCGGACTACACTATGGACCGCCTCAAGCCTAGCAAATTGGCACCCTTGCGACGATATGAATGGGTTCGCCGAAACCTGTGAAGTGCTGTGCATAACTGCGGGGATAAATCCGCCGCGCGTTGACACCAGATTGCGCGCAAAACCCCGCTGGCTACTCCGCCGCGTTGCGGCCGCCCCATGATTCGGACCGACCGGCACGTTCCGCAGCCTGTTCCTTCTGCCGCAACCGGGTCTCGGTTTCGTAGATGTAGTCCCGCGTGATCGGGAGGGTGTCGAGCTTCTTCGTCAGTTGGACCTGGAACACGACGAGATCCTGCCAGCGAAACGCCGTTTCGGACACTGCGAGGTAAAATTCCCACATGCGGCAGAATCGCTCATCATAAATCGCCTTGGCCTCCTCGCGCCGGGCTTCGAAGCGTTCCCGCCAATGCCGCAGTGTGTCGGCATAATGCAGCCGGAGAACTTCGACGTCGGTGACGATCAGGCCGCAGCGCTCGGTGGCCTTCGTCACCTGCGACAGGGAGGGCAGGTAGCCGCCCGGGAAAATGTATTTGCCGATGAAGGCGTTGGTGTTCGCCGGCTCTTCGATTCGCCCGATCGTGTGCAGCAGCATGACGCCGTCGTCGTCGAGGAGACGCGCGCATTGCCCGAAATAGTCTTCATAGAAGTCGAGACCGACATGCTCGAACATGCCCACCGAGACGATTCGGTCGAAGGGGCCTTGGGTGTCGCGATAGTCCTCCAATCGGAAATCGGCGTGTCCGGTAAGCCCCGAGTCGGCAGCCCGACGTTGCGCGATCGCCAGCTGCTCGTCGGACAGCGTGACCCCGGTCACCTTCGCGTCAAGGTGCTGGGCCAGATACAGCCCGAGCCCACCCCAGCCGCAGCCGACGTCGAGCGTCCGCAGGTCCGGCCGGTCGAAGAAGAGCTTGGCTGCGATATGGCGCTTCTTGGCAAGCTGTGCCTGTTCGAGGCTGGCAGTGGGTGTCTCGAAATAGGCGCAACTGTATTGCCGGTCCGTATCGAGGAACAAATCATAGAGCTGACTCGACAGGTCGTAATGGTGATGGACGTTGGCGCGCGCCCGTTGCGGCGTGTTGTTCTGGATGTAGCGGCGATAGAGCAGTCGCATCCGGGCGATCGCCTGCATCCAGGGTTCGTTCGCCGCATCGCTGCCGCCATTGCGGAACACCAGGCTGAGGAGGTCGAAGATGCTGCCCTCGACCATATCGACGCCGCCATTCATGTAGGCTTCGCCGAATTTAAGACCGGGGTTGATTGCGACACCCCACTCCGCCGACTTCGAGTTGAACCGAATATGCAACGGTTTGCCGGTCCCGTCGCCCCATCGCGACGAACGGCCATCCGGGTCCGTGACGGTCAGGTTCCCGAAGCGAAAAAGGTGGGAGAGATAGGTAGACAGAACGCGGTTCGTCATCGAAATCCCCTGACCTTGGTCCAGAGAATCCGCGGCCACTCATGGCCGCCGGAGTGCGAAAACATAAGCTGCGCTGTTAGATTTAAGTGCTAAGAAGCCAATGGCAACAAAAAAGGCTTCGCCGAAGCGAAGCCTTTCACACTCTCAAGCTGACTGTATGCCAAACGCGTCTGAAATCGCGCTGGCCGGCCTGCGCGGCTCTACTGAGTTTCGTCGCTCTCTGCCGTGTCGTCGGAAGCGGACGCTTCGCCCGAAGCATCCTCGCCGTCGTCCCGCTCCTCGCCGTCTTCCTGCTCCTCGTCGTCGAAGCTTTCCTCTTCGTCGAGACCGTAGATGGCATCGGCGGAGGTGAGTTCCTCGCCGCGGGCCTGACGCTCTGCCTCGTCGGGAGAGCGGGCGACGTTGATCGAAATCTCGACTTCGACCTCGGCATGAAGCGCGATGGTGATTGGGTGAAGCCCGATCCGCTTGATCGGCTCGTTGAGCTGGATCTCGTTGCGGCCGACCTTGAAGCCCTCGCCAGCGAGGATGTCGGCGATGTCGCGGGTCGATACCGACCCATAGAGCTGGCCGGTTTCGCCAGCCGAGCGCACGACGACGAATCGCTTGCCTTCGAGCGTCGCGGCGACGCTCTTGGCTTCGCCCTTGCGCTCTTCGTTGCGAGCTACCAGCTGGCTCTTCTCCGCTTCAAAGCGCGCGCGGTTGGCATCGTTGGCGCGCAGCGCGCGACCAGTCGGCAGGAGAAAATTGCGGGCGAAGCCGTTGCGCACCTTTACGGTGTCGCCCATTTGGCCGAGCTTGGCGATGCGTTCGAGAAGAATGACGTCCATGATCTTGTCCTTTCTGGATCGGGATCGGTTGTTCAGGATTGGCTGAGCGACGGCCCTTGTCGACCGCGCCAGGTTTCGAAGAGCCCGAGCGCCATGAACAGCACGATCGGGAAAGACAGCAGCAGGATCGCCGCATAACTCGTAAACAGCACCAGGCCTCGGCCCGGACGCCCACGGGTGCGACGATGGAGGCTCGCCAGCCCCACCAGGGTGAAGGCGGCCCCCAACGCGCCGACGACAACGGCGGCGACGAGGCCGATGGTTCCGCCGATGAAGGCGACTGCAAGCGCTACGCCGAAGATGAGAAGGGTTGTTTTCGGCAAGTGGGTCGCCGACGGGATGTCATCCTTGGGTCGCGGCAAGCGGCCGGATACGCGCACGACGGCCGCGCCGAGATAAAGCCCGCTGACAAGCGCGACGGTCAGGAGCGCTGGCTGGACGTAAGGCACGAGAGCGATGACCAGTTTCGCGAACTCGCGCAATTGCGTTTCGCTCAGCGTCTCCATCCCTGGGCCGCCGCCCTGGCCAAGCGCCTCGACAACAGCCGGGACGAAGCCGTCCGGGTCATAGCCAAGCAGCCACCCGAGAAACAGGCAGGCGGCAATCGCCATCGCCGAGATCGCGAACAGCACGCGCCCCAGGGGATACCAGTCGAGATTGCTCCCGGATTTGCCGGCCGAGGCGGCGCCGTTGGCCAGCATGGGTTCGACCGTGGGCCGCGCCAACCCGGCAAGGTGGCCCGCGACCGCCATCGGCAGCGCCATGGTCCCGAACAGGGTCAGCGCGCTCGGGACGGACAGGGCAATGGCGTAAATCGTCATGCCGGCGACTGCGGACGCAATAAAGCCAGAGACCGAACCCCAGCCGAGGCTGGCGATGGCGATCGGGATCGGGGCCGCCAGGGCAAAACTGATCGCCGAGGTCGACTGCAGCACGAGCCCCGCGAACAGGAGCGCGCTGGCAAGGCCCGATACGACGGCGATGAGTATGGTGGATGGCTTCATGGTGTCTTGCGCTGTCCTGCTCGCGGCAGTTAGGGGCCTCGGCCCCAACTAGGCTGGATGACATTCCGTCCGCGGCCTGACGCGGAGGAAGCGGAGCGGCATAGCAAGATGCCGCTCCGGATCGAGTAGACGAGTTTACTTGATCAGGTAGGGCAGCAGGCCCAGGAAACGGGCGCGCTTGATCGCACGGGCCAGCGCCCGCTGGTTCTTCTGCGAAACAGCGGTAATCCGGGACGGGACGATCTTGCCGCGCTCGGAAATATAGCGCTGCAGGAGACGAACGTCCTTGTAGTCGATCTTCGGCGAATCGGTGCCGGCGAACGGATCGGACTTGCGGCGGCGGTGGAACGGCCGGCGGGTGGGAAGCTGAGCGATATCGACCATCTGGGGCTACTCCGAATCGTTGTCGCGGGGGCGGCGAGGGCGATCGTCGTCGCGATCGCGCCGGGGACCGCGGTCGCCACGGTCTTCGCGGCCGCCACGATCGTCGCGGCCGCCACGGCGGGGCCGGTCATCGCGCTTTTGCATCATGGCCGACTGGCCTTCCTCGTGCTCCTCGACGCGGATCGTGATGTAGCGGAGAATGTCCTCGTTGAAGCGCATCTGGCGCTCCATTTCCTGGACCGCCGCCGACGGGGCGTCGATGTTCATAAGGGTGTAGTAGGCCTTGCGGTTCTTGTTGATCCGGTAGGTCAGGGTCTTCAGACCCCAATTTTCAACCTTGCCGACCGACCCGCCATTGGACTCCAACACGCCACGATACTGCTCGACGAGCTGATCGACCTGCTGATTGGAGATGTCCTGGCGCGCGAGGAATACGTGCTCGTAAAGAGCCATGCGCTATCGCCTTTCCATGTTTCGTTCGCATTTTGCCTGGGTACAGCGGCTAAGCCTCTGCGACTTCCCTGCGAAACCCGACGATCGGGTCAATTTGGAAAGGCGCCTGTACGAGAGCGTCGAGAGCGGAGACACGGGAAGCCGATGCCCTGCGGCATCCTGTTGCCGGCAATCCGGCAGCCTTCCGTTCAGCCCCCAGCTGAGACCCAAGCATTGACGGTCGCGGACCTATCCGGTTTGCGCGGATTTTTCAAGCCTTTGTTGAAATCGAAGCAAAGAGGGCAACGCCGCGTCTGCAATCTGGGTCGTTGCCGGGATCCCGCGCCGGCACGCCCGGCAGGCGGCGGTCGTGTCGGCGGGGCCAGAAGGCGCGTGCGCGCCGACTGGCTTCGGGTGCTTGGAAGTCAGGCGGTTACCGAGCGGGAGTAGGGCGAACTGCTCGGCCTCTCTCGCCGCAGTCGCTCGAGCAGGACCTCGGGTGCTTCCGGGTGCCCCAGGTAAAAACCTTGCCCCTCGATCGTGCCGAGGGCGCGCAGTTCTTCCCATTGTTCCGCCGTCTCGATTCCTTCTGCGGTGAGTTTCAGTCCCAGTCGACCGCAAAGGTCGAGGATCGTGGCAACGATGGCGTGGGTGGATTCGTCCCGTCCGATGCCATTGATGATCGAGCGGTCGATCTTGACGCGGTTGATCGGAAGCGCCTGGATGTATGCCAGACTTGTATGCCCGGCGCCGAAGTCGTCGATCGCGATTTTGATGCCTGCATTCTGGATGGCCAGCAGGGTTTTCCCGACCAGCTCTTTGTCGGTGATCGCCACGCTTTCCGTGATCTCGATCTCCAGAAGGTTCGGGGGAACCCGGTGGATCTCAAGGGCGTGGGTTAACTGGCTGACGATTTCCTCACGTGCCAACGAGATCGGCGAAAGGTTGATCGAGGTAAAGGGATGCTCGATGCCGGCATCGATGAACGCACGCATGCATTCGACCGCGCTCCGGATCACCCACAGATCGATCAGCGTGATCAGTCCGCAGCTCTCGGCGATGGGAATAAACTGCGACGGCGGCACCATCGTTCGCAAGCGCTTGTTTTCCCATCGGATCAGAGCTTCCATGCCGGTGATCCGCCCCGTCCGGAGGTCCAGTTGCGGCTGATAGACGAGGGTGAATGATTCCTCCGAGACGGCCCGGCGCAAATCCAGTTCCAGGCGCCGTCGCTCGCCCATCTCCCGTTCTTGAGCGGGGTCGAAATGAGCGACGCCGCTGCGGCCGTTACGCTTGACCTGATAGAGCGCGACGTCGGCCGCTCGTTGCAGATCGTCGACGGTTCTGCCGTCTTCGGGCATCGAGGCGATGCCCGCCGAGCAGCCGATGGTCAGCGTCAGATCGGCGATCGGAAAGGGTTGTGAAACGAGACCCACCAACGCGTTCGCAACCGCCAGGCATTCGCCCGGATTGGGCTTCTCGATGACGACCGCGAATTCGTCACCGCCAAGACGGAAGGCCGTTGCATTTCGTTCCAAACCCGACTGGATGCGCTCGGCGACGTTTCTCAGCAGCAGATCGCCGACCCCGTGTCCGTAATCGTCGTTGACAAGCTTGAAATGATCGAGATCTACAGTGATCATGGCGCCGACGGTTTGGTGGCACTCGTCACCGTTCATCAATCTCGCCCAAGTCTCCGCGAAAAGCGTGCGATTGCCGAGCCCGGTCAAGGGGTCATGTCGGGCCATATGCTCGATCTGCTTGCGGGCAACGGTCAGCGACGTGACGTCGGTCAGCGCCAACATGCGTTCGGGGACGCCTTGAGCACCGTTCCACGGTGACATCGCCACAATCAGGTGCCGCGAATGGTACGGCATTTTGAGTTCGGCCTGGAAACTTTGGGACATGCGAATCTTGTCTGCGAAAGACTCGCCGTCGGTCGGCCTGATGCGCGCGAAAAGATCTGTGCCGGAGGGGGCCCCCTCGAACATCTCGCCCGCGGCGGAATTGGCGAACAGCACATTTCCCGTCGCATCTATTTTAATGAAGCCGATTGGCGCGGTCTCGGCCATGGCGCGGTATTCCGCGCGGCTTTCGCGCAATCGTTGCGCGCTGACGATACTGCGAGTCACGTCGATATAGAGAGTGAGCGAACCGGCCTTGGCAGTTCTGGGAAAGGAGCGTGCGAGAATCCGGCGTCCGGAAGGGCGACATGCGAGGACCTCCACCGCGGTGCCGTTTTCCACGCGTGCCAAATGGTCGGCCGAGATGAAGTCGTCGGGATGGTCGCCGCGTTGCTGGCAATACGCGGTGATGGCATGCCGCGGCAGACCGACCCGTAACATGCCCGCAGGAAGCTCCATATAGCTCGCTGCCTTGGCGTTGAAGAACGCCACGACCTGGCCCTCGGCGGCATCGTGATCATAGAGCACAACGCCGTGGTCCGTGTTATCCAGCATCTCGCGCATCATAGCGTGCTCGGCCGTGATGCGCCTCTGGTCGAAATCCGCTTTCTTCATCTGAAGCGTATTTTCAATGTCGATTCCGCCATCGATAAACCTGTGATCGTGTCGTCAAAGTTGGTCGACTGATATTTTCTTCGGATTCCGTTGAGACAATCTTAAGTTGATCGTACAAACCCGCACACCACCGTTTTATTGCGATACTTCGCCGCGAATGCCGCTGCCCTTGACAGGGACGCCTTCCCCAAACCATTGCGAGCGTCAGTTACGAGGATGATCGGGAGTACTCGCATGACTATGGCATTGGTCTTCCCAGGGCAGGGCAGTCAGAGCGTCGGCATGGGACGCTCGTTGTTCGACGCCTATCCGGATAGTCGCAAGGTCTTCGAGGAGGTCGACGAAGCGCTTGGCGAAAAACTGTCGTCTCTGATCTTCGAGGGCCCCGAAGACAGGCTAACCCTGACGCAGAACGCGCAGCCGGCCTTGATGGCCGTCTCCATGGCCGCAGTCCGCGCGCTTGAGTCGGAAGGCTTCGGGATCGGTCAGGCGAAATTCGTCGCCGGGCATTCGCTCGGCGAATATTCGGCGCTGACGGCGGCCGGCGCACTGACGCTTGCCGACACAGCCAAGCTCTTGCGCATACGCGGTCTGGCCATGCAGCAGGCTGTCCCGCCGGGGCGGGGGGCAATGGCTGCGATTTTAGGGCTCGAAGCGGGCGAAGTTGCGCGGCTTTGCCAGGACGCGGCCGAGGACGGCGTGTGCGAACCGGCGAACGACAATGGCGGCGGGCAGATCGTCATTTCCGGCGACAAGGCGGCCGTCGACCGGGCTGTGGCGCTGGCGCCCGAGCGGGGCGCCAAGCGCGCGATCCCGCTCACGGTCTCCGCGCCCTTCCATTGCCGGCTGATGCAGCCGGCTGCGGATCGCATGGCCGAGGCCCTTGCCGAGGCCAGGATCGACGCACCGGTCGTGCCGGTCGTCTCCAACATCACCGCGACCCCGACATCCGAGCCGGACGAAATACGGGAGCGCCTGGTTCGTCAGGTGACCGGCCAGGTCCGCTGGCGCGAAAGCGTTGAGTGGCTGGCGGGCGCGGGCGTCACCGGCCTCGTCGAGATCGGCAGCGGCAAGGTGTTGACCGGGCTTGCCCGCCGCATTGACCGCAGCCTCGAGGCGAAGGCCATTGGAACCGCCGAGGACGTGCGGGCCTTTGTCGAAGGCGGCTGATCCACAGACGGCAAGAACCGAAAACGAGAGAGGGGACACAGATGTTCGATCTGACCGGGCGCAAGGCGCTCGTTACGGGAGCCAGCGGCGGAATCGGCGAGGCGATCGCCAGGGCGCTTCACGGCGCCGGCGCCTCCGTCGGTCTCCACGGCACCCGTCGGGAGAAGCTGGAAGAGGTCGCCGCGTCACTCGGAGATCGCGCGATGGTGTTTCCCGCCAATCTGGCGGACCGGGACGAGCAGAAGGCACTGGCCGAAACGGTCGAGAGCCAGATGCAAGGGGTCGATATCCTGGTCAATAATGCCGGGGTGACGCGCGACGGGCTGTTCGTGCGCATGTCTGACGAAGACTGGGACAGTGTCATCGAGATCGACCTGACCGCGGCCTTCCGTCTCACCCGTGGTCTGACGCATCCGATGATGCGCCGCCGATTCGGTCGAATCATCAACATCACCTCGATCGTCGGCGTCACCGGCAATCCGGGCCAGGCAAATTACTGCGCCGCGAAAGCCGGGATGATCGGGTTTTCCAAATCGCTCGCCCAGGAGATCGCGTCGCGTTCGGTCACGGTGAACTGCATCGCACCCGGCTTTATCGCCAGCGCCATGACGGACAAGCTCAACGACAAGCAGAAAGACGCGATCATGGGGGCAATCCCGATGAAGCGGATGGGCGAAGCGGACGAAATCGCCGCAGCGGCCGTATTCCTGGCGTCGAACGAGGCGGCCTATGTCACTGGGCAGACGCTGCACGTCAACGGCGGCATGGCGATGATCTGACACGACCCTGTGCGCGACGCTTGGCCCGCGCGACGGAGCATGCTAAGCGCCCGCCACCAAGAAGAGATTTTGCCGTTTTCGTTGTGGTGGACCGCGACACTGTGGACCACCAAGCTTGATAAAGCGCCGCCCCGCGTCTAACGAAAGCGGCAGCACCAATCGCAATAGAGGACTGAACATGAGCGATACCGCTGAGCGAGTGAAGAAGATCGTCGTCGAGCATCTGGGCGTCGAGCAGGAAAAGGTCACCGAGAACGCGAGCTTCATTGACGATCTGGGTGCCGACAGCCTCGACACGGTCGAGCTCGTCATGGCCTTCGAGGAAGAGTTCGGCGTGGAGATTCCCGATGACGCCGCCGAAACGATCCTGACGGTCGGCGACGCGGTGAAGTTCATCGAAAAGAACCAGGCCTGACGTTTCTGGCGGAGCGTCCGCCGGGGCGATTGAGCGATTGATGAGACGAGTAGTCATCACGGGCGTCGGTATGGTGACCCCCCTCGGGGCGGGTGCCGGCGTCACATGGAAGCGTCTGCTGAACGGCGAAAGCGGCCTGGGGCGGATCGAAGGCTTCGAGGTCGACGATCTGCCTTGTCGGATCGCGGGCCAGATTCCGCGCGGCGATGGCCAGAACGGCACCTTCGATCCAGACCACTGGATGGAGCCGAAGGAGCAGCGCAAGGTCGACGATTTCATCCTTTATGCCGTCGCGGCGGCATCGGAGGCGCTGGATGACGCGAACTGGCATCCGGAAGCCTATGAGGACCAGATTACCACTGGTGTTCTGATCGGGTCCGGCATCGGCGGTTTGCGCGGCATCGAGAAGACTGCGCTGATCCTTGCCGAGAAAGGGCCGCGCCGTGTCAGCCCGTTCTTTATTCCCGGCAGCCTGATCAATCTGGCATCCGGCCACGTTTCCATCCGCAATGGTCTCAAGGGGCCGAACCATTCGGTGGTGACCGCGTGCTCTACCGGAGCACATGCGATTGGCGACGCATCACGGCTGATCGCCTTTGGCGATGCGGACGTGATGGTGGCCGGTGGAGCCGAATCTCCGGTCGGCAGATTGTCGCTGGCGGGATTCGCCGCGTGCAAGGCTCTCTCCACCCACTTCAATGACGAGCCGACCAGGGGCTCACGTCCCTATGACCGCGACCGCGACGGTTTCGTCATGGGCGAGGGCGCCGGTATCGTCGTTCTGGAAGAGTTGGAGCACGCCAAAGCCCGTGGTGCCCGTATCTATGCCGAGGTCATCGGCTACGGTCTTTCGGGCGACGCGTATCATATCACCGCGCCGGCGGAGGATGGCGACGGCGCCTATCGGTGCATGGCGGCCGCGATGAAGCGGGCTGGCGTCTCCGCGTCGGACCTGGATTACGTCAACGCTCACGGCACGTCGACGCCGCTCGGTGACGAGATCGAGCTTCGCGCCATCGAGCGCCTTGTCGGCGATGCGGCCGACGGCATCACCATGTCGTCGACCAAGTCGGCGATCGGTCACCTTCTCGGTGCGGCCGGATCCGTCGAGGCGATCTTCTCGGTGCTGGCGATCCGCGACAACGTTGCGCCGCCCACGCTCAATCTCGACAATCCGTCGGTTGAGACGAAGATCGACCTCGTGCCGCATGTGAAACGCGAGAAGCCGATCGACGTCGCGCTGTCGAACTCATTCGGCTTCGGTGGAACGAACGCATCGCTGGTTCTGCGTCGTTTCAGCGACTGAGTGAGCGGCTGACGGAGCAGGGCGCGGACCTAGCCGTCCGGGCTTTCGCCACATTCCGGTGATGCTTCGGCGGCCACGAGGAATTTCATTCAGGAGTGATCCGGTGATCGACCAACCAGGTGCTGAACGGGATCGCGGCTCGCATCGAAGCGGCGGCGGGGACGGGTCCCGCGCGCCAAAATCGGCGCGACGCTCACGCCATTCCCGCAACCAGCTCGTTATTTTCCTGAATTTCTGTCTGTCAGCCTTGCTGTTTCTGATGCTCGGCGTCGGCGCGGTCGTCTATTGGGGCAAAAGTCAGTTCGAGGGCCAGGGACCGCTGCGCGAGGAAACGACCTATGTCGTGCCGCGCAACACCAGCGTGCAGACGATCGCAAGTGGGCTCGAACGTGAGGGGATCATCAGCGATGCCCAAATCTTCGAATATGGCGTTCGTTTCGCGGGCGCCGGCGGCGCCCTGAAGGCCGGCGAGTATGGTTTCACTCCGGGAACCTCCATGCGTCAGGTCATGGAAAAGCTTCGCGTAGGCGCTTCGATCACCCATTCGGTATCTGTGCCGGAGGGCTGGACCGTCGAGAAGGCCTACGAGAGGATCGCCGAAGCGGATGTTCTCACCGGCGAGATGCCGGACATGCTCCCCGAGGGCACGTTGCGCCCAGACACGTATCTCGTGCAGCGCGGCGCGACGCGCAAGGAACTCGTGCAGCGCATGAAAGAGGCTCAGGACAATCTGGTTGCGGAGATTTGGGCGAAGCGCGATCCCGACCTTCCGGTCAAGGATGTTGGTGAGTTCATTACGCTCGCTTCGATCGTCGAACGGGAGACCGGGATCGCCAGCGAGCGGCCTCATGTTGCGTCCGTGTTCATCAATCGTCTGAACAAGGGCATGCGGTTGCAGTCCGACCCGACCTTTCTCTACGGCGTCTATGGCGGCGGCGGCAAGCCGAGCGACAAGCCGGTTACGCAATCCGACATCGACAGCGACACGCCCTACAACACCTATAAGATCAAAGGACTGCCGCCGGGTCCGATCGCCAATCCCGGACGCGCCGCGTTGGAAGCCGTGGCCAATCCGATCGAAACCGATGATTTCTATTTCGTCGCCGACGGCACCGGCGGGCATGTCTTTTCATCGACGCTCGATGAGCATAATCGCAATGTGCAGAAATACCGGGCTATCGAGCGACAGCAACGGGTCGACGCGGATGCGCCGCAATAGCCGACCTGGCACCGGATACTAGTGGTCCGATTTCGACATTTGCATCCCGCTTGGAGCACCATGGCAAGCAAATGTCGAAATCAAAGGACCACTAGCAAATTTATGACTCTCGTGGATTTTTCAAATTTGACATTTGATCTCGAGTCCGCCGCACGTGGGCATCAAATGTCAAATTTAATCCACTAGACGAGGGATGAGGCGATGTCCGTCCAGAGCATGACGGGCTTTGCCCGCCACGAAGAAGCCACCGACGGCGTCGACTTCGCTTGGGAACTGCGCTCGGTCAACGGCAAGGGGCTCGACCTGCGCTTGCGCCTGCCGCCGGGCTTCGAGGCGATCGAGGCGGACACTCGCCGGCTTGCGGCCGCACGGCTCACCCGTGGGAACATCCAGGCCAGCCTGCAGCTTCGGCGTGACGACGAACTGCCGGTCTTCACCGTCAACGAAGCGATGCTGGATCAGGTGTTGTCGCTGTCGAGCCGCCTCGTTGCCGACGGCCATGCCGGCCCGCCGTCCTCAGACGGAATCCTGGCGATCAAGGGCATTGTGGAGGTGGCCGAGCGGACGCTGGCGCCAGAGGCCCGCGAAATGCGCCAGAAGGGCGTTGCCCAAGGCTTCCTCGCGGCCGTGGAAAAACTGGTCGCAGCCAGGGAAGCCGAAGGCCTCGTCCTTTCCGAGATCCTCTCGCTGCGTCTCGGCGAGATCGCGGCGTTGATCGAGCGCGCCGAGGACGATCCCAGTCGATCGCCAGAAACCATCCGCCAGCGCCTGCGAGGCCAGATCGGTGAGCTTCTCGACGCGGATGAGCGGCTCGACGAAGGGCGTCTGCATCAGGAGGCGGCGATCCTTGCGGCGCGGGCCGATATCCGGGAGGAGATCGACCGCCTCCGGGCCCATGTGGAAGCGGCCAGCGCGCTTTTGGCCACAGGCGGTCCGATAGGCAGGCGACTCGACTTTTTGTCGCAGGAATTCAATCGCGAATCGAATACGATGTGTTCCAAGTCGAACTCGACGTCGCTGACCGCCATCGGCCTGGAATTGAAGGTGGTGATCGATCAATTCCGCGAGCAGGTGCAGAACATAGAATGACGTCGATCTTTGATACCGAGTCCGCGCTCGCGATCGCACGCCGCGGTCTGATGCTGGTGCTGTCCTCGCCGTCGGGAGCCGGGAAATCCACGATCGCGCGCAATCTCCTCGATTCCGATCCGCGTTTTTCCCTGTCGGTCAGCGTCACCACGCGCAAGCGCCGGGCGAGCGAGATCGACGGCGTTCATTACCGCTTCATCGACCGGGCGGAATTCGAACGGATGCGAGCCGGCGACGCGTTGCTCGAATGGGCCGAGGTGCACGGCAATTTCTACGGCACACCGCGCGACGCCGCCGAGAAAGCGATGCGGGAGGGCAGGGACATGCTCTTCGACATCGATTACCAGGGCGCCCTGCAATTGCAGGAGCAGGCCAAGGCGGACATCGTCTCGATCTTTATCCTGCCGCCGTCGATGGCCGAACTGAAAGCCCGGCTCTTGCGCCGCGCCGAGGATTCGGGCGAGACCATCGCGGTGCGGCTGAAGAATGCGCGCGTCGAGATCGAGCGCTGGCGCGATTACGACTATGTGGTCGTCAATGACGATCTGGACCGCGCCTTTTCGGCGGTGCGATCGATCATCAACGCCGAGCGGCTTCGCCGCGACCGGCGACCGGGATTGTTCGACTTTACCGCCACGCTGCTCGCCGAAGAGATCGATTAGAAGCTACGCGCTACGGATTTGATTGGCGAGGCGGACGAACTCCGAGACGGTCAGCGTCTCGGCGCGGCGCCGCGGGTCGATGTCCGCCGCTTCGAGCAACGCTTCGCCGCCCAGGGATTTGAGGCTCTGGCGCAACATCTTGCGACGCTGACCGAATGCGGCAGCGGTGACGCGCTCGAGCGCGTCGAGCGAAGCCGGTTCGGGATCGGCTATCGGCAGCAGCTGGACCACGGACGAGGTCACCTTTGGCGGCGGCGTGAACGCCTCTCGTGAGACGTCGAACAGGATGCGCGCGCGTGTCCGCCAGCCAGTAAGCACACCGAGGCGGCCGTAATGATCCGAGCCTGGGACCGCGACGATGCGTTCGGCCACCTCGCGTTGGAACATCAGCGTCAGGCTTGACCACACGGGCGGCCAGTGCGCCGTCGCGACCCAATTCAAAAGCAGTTGGGTTCCGACATTGTAGGGCAGGTTGGCCACGATCTTCAGCGGCCCGGCAGGCGCGATCGTGGCCGGATCGATTGTCAGCGCGTCGGCTTCAATGATCTCAAGACGGCCAGGGTAGTGAGCCGCGATCGCCTTCAGCGCCGGCAGACAGCGCCTGTCCTTTTCGATTGCGATGACCCGATCGGCACCCTCGGCCAGTAGGGCGCGCGTGAGTCCGCCGGGCCCAGGACCGACCTCGACGATCGTTGCTCCAACAAGCGGATGCGCCTGCCGCGCGATCCGCGCCGTCAGATTGAGGTCGAGCAGAAAGTTCTGGCCGAGACCGCGCTTTGGATCGAGACCATGCTCGGTCATCACGGCGCGCAAGGGCGGCAGCGTATCAGACGGGCTCACGCGCCGGTGGCCGTGCTTGCAACGGCGGCTGCTGTCGCCATTCTGTCGGCGAGACGCAGAGCAGCGATGAAGCTGTCGGCGCGCGCTTTCCCTGTTCCGGCGATGTCAGAGGCAGTGCCGTGGTCGGGAGACGTTCGGATGATCGGCAGGCCGAGCGTCGCATTGACGGTCTGGTCGAAGGCGAGCGTCTTCGCCGGGATCAATGCCTGATCGTGATACATGCAAATGGCGACGTCATAGCCGCGCCGCGCCTCAGGATGGAACATCGTATCGGCGGGCAGCGGCCCGAATGCGTCGATCCCGACGGCGCGCAGACGCGCGATTGCCG
>DRFF01000095.1 GCA_011050685.1 Aurantimonas coralicida | reverse complement strand
GTTCACCCAAGGCGCTGGGTCGTCGAACGCTTCTTCGCATGGATCAGCAGAAACCGCCGCCTCTGGAAGGACCCCGAGGCGACCATCGCATCGTCAACTGCCTTCCTTTACGCCGCATCCGTCATGATCCTCGTTCGACGTCTTGGACAGACATCATGACTTTCCGAACCGATTTTTATGGATCGAAGCCGCCCATGGACTCATCCATGGCGGCTTTTTGGCTTCTGGAACGGTCGCCGCCATCCGGCGCATTGGCGTTATCGTCCAAGACGGTGAAAACTATCATATATATCAATTGGATATGACGGATTTTTTCCCGCCATTTCGACATGCCCGCCATTTGGCCGACGGTTGGCCGGAAAATGGCGAAAGTCCTGCGATACAAGGGTTTTATGAAGATGAATGGCTTCCATCGCGGCCATTCCGTCGCCGGCGTTGGAACGATGGCCGAATTATGGCAGTGGTTGAGGGTAAAATGAACTCATATTGGATGGATAGCCAGCCAACCGAAAACCGTCACGCCGTGATGGCTGGAAAATGGCGGAAGCCCTGTCCAATAGGACTTTGATGGAGGCAGGTTCGAACCATTTCCGGCAAACTGGCCGCCATGGTCCACGGTTGGCGGAAACGATGGCGGGGGCCTGCGCCATAAGGGGTTGTTGGAGGTGGATCACGCCAACGACCTGATGGCGGCGTCGGCGATGGAAGGATGGTCAAATTGTGGCGAAACGGCCTTACGACCACGGATCGAAGCCGACGATCATGGAAGGGCCAGTTCGAGCCTCGCCAGGCGCGTCGACGAACTGATTGTGCGGATGATCGGCGGGCACCGGACTCGGCCACCGGTGAGCCTGCATCCGGGGGACATGGCGGATCGGGAAGCGGGATCGGAGGCTGGGGATGGCGCAGGACACGCAGGAAGGGGGTCTGTGTGGCAAAAGATGCGCGATGGCTCACCGGACTGAGGATCGGGCGAATATTCGAGGCGTCTCGCATCCGACCGGCCACTGATGGGTGGCATTCGGGCGCCGGATTGGAATTGCCCCTGCGAGGGGAGGCCTATGGATGGCCCAACACGCGAATAAAGCCTTGCTGGACGTCGACAGGTGCAAAAGAGGAGGTCAGGTCCATCCGGACACGATCATGGACGGAAGGGTCAATTAAACGGGCCGTCTCATCTGAGAGGGATATGACGGAAACGGTCCCTTCGAAACAGAAGGTGAGCGCCTCGGTGCGATTCCCGTAGATACGTCATCCCTTTCGATCCGACAGGCAACGTGGATTGGCTGGGAGTTCTCGATGCAATTTCACCACGCGGCACGCGGCCCTGGGTTGTTGGAAACGCCGACGTAGGATGTCGGAGTGTCGGTCATCCGGATTCGCACGGGTCGCAAAACAGTCTCGCTCCACGGAGTGCGGCGACCGTCGAAGCAGGAACCGCCACCCGCCCTCAGGTCCCTGCGGCTAAGCCGCCGACCTCAGTGAAGATCCACAACGTTTGACCTGCGCTCTGATCGGCCAAAGAAGCCCGTCGCTAGATTCTTAGATTCAGCGAAATTTTCCCTCCCATAACCCATTGATTAAAAACGATAAAAACTGGGTGAAAACACGGTTTCCACCCAAAATCGGGCGGAACTCCACCCACGCGACGTATTTCTGTCCCAAGTCTATGACACAAATTCGACGGCGAATAAAATGGAGTTCTTGCGATGGGCCGTCCACGGTCCCCAGATGTCAACACAGGGCGGCTTCGCGCCTTGGGAAAGGCGCTATACGGCTCATACTGGCAGTCCCAGCTCGCGAGGGACCTCGGCGTCTCGCTCAGGACGGTGGCGCGCTACGCATCCGGCGAGTCGGGTGTGCCGGATCGGGTGGTAGAGCAAGCCGAGTCCTTGGCTCGAGACCGTATTCGGAGTCTGACTATCGCGGTCGAACTGCCAGACAAAAGCAGCGACATCTCGGATCAAAATTCGCAAGCCCCTTACGATGCCGCTGCACCATATAATTTCTTCCCAATATCAAACTATAGCGAAAATATTAGATGGTCGATGAAAGTCCGAACCGTTGTCATAAATCCATCTTTTTTTATGTCTTCCGTTCGATCACACCTGATCGATGTAAATCTCGAGACGCCGTTCGATCTCATTAATGCACTTACCCATATACCAATGCTTGGCCGTCGCATCGGTTTACGGATGTCCGAGACTCTCGATTATTTTTTCATGATAATACGGTCAGATGATCGTCATATCTATCTTGGGATATTTCGTGATGGCAATCGCTACCCGCTTCATATATTCGGGTTGGGCGATGATAAATTGTGCCATCTGCAACAGGAAATATTGTCGAAATACTTTTGGTATTTGGGTTGGGATGAGCATCCCTATACCGTGCATGCCGACGCCCGGTCTTGATCGGCGGCTGGAACAGGAGGACAAGACGGTGCCCAAGGCGAAGCCCTCGCCGCCGTCGGGGTTGAGATGGTGATCGGAGCCGCCGAAGGCACGGGTCGTGGTGATCCGCCTTGCCACTGCCATCTTCGATGGACACAAGGCTGGCATCAGCGACACGTCGCACTCTTGTGTGACAGATATGATTTATCCGCCGGGATGCATGTTGGAACTCGACAGTACCCTTGTCTTTCGCCTGGTGATCGCAATCGCGATCGTGCTCGGCATGCCGTTCTATCTGTCCAGCCCGACAACCTCGCACGAAGCAGCTGCGGGCGTTCATTCGACTCTGGTGAACGCCGATGACCACGGCCATTCCCACCTGGATGAGGGGGAGAGTGAAGCTGCACAGGTCGCATCAGACGGGCACAGCCACAAGCATAATCCCTGGGACCACTCGCACGAGACCGTTAACGGCCTGCTGAAGCTTGCCGAGCCCTCTCTTGTCGCCTCGCGGAGCCGGATAGCGATCGGCTCCGACCAACCGCTTCACGGGCTGACGACCCCATTTGACCGACCTCCGAGGCCGTTCGAGATCGCGTGATCCAGCGCCGTCCCCCGCGGACGGCATCACACCATTTCGGACAATCGGAACTCAACAATGCAGGACCCTTCCGCGGAAGGTCGCATCCGGTCGCGTACAGCGCTTCGGACGACGCTTCTGACGCCCCTGTTCGCCTTTTTCCTGACGGCGGCATTCGCAACCTCGGCCCTGGCCCATGCCGTCACGGCGGGCGACCAGGGCTACATCCAGGAAATCTCGGGGGTGAACCTCATCCCGTTCATGTATCTCGGCGCCAAGCACATGGTGACGGGCTACGATCATCTCCTGTTCCTGCTCGGCGTGATCTTCTTCCTCTACCGGATGAAGCACATCGGGATCTACGTGACCCTCTTCGCGATCGGTCACTCCACGACCATGCTGCTCGGCGTCTACTTCAACGTCGGGATCAACAGCTACATCATCGATGCGATCATCGCGCTGTCGGTCGTCTACAAGGCGCTCGACAACATGGGCGCTTACCAGCGCTGGTTCGGCTTCCAACCGAACACCAAGGCCGCCACCCTTATCTTCGGCCTTTTTCACGGCTTTGGCCTATCGACGAAGATCCTGGAATACGACATCGCACCGGACGGGCTCGTCCCGAACCTCCTCGCCTTCAACGTCGGCGTCGAGATCGGCCAGCTCCTAGCGCTCGGCGCCATCCTTATCGTCATGAGCTTCTGGCGCAGGACCCCGAGCTTCTTCCGTCACGCCTACACCGCCAACGTCGCCGTGATGGCCGCGGGCTTCGTGCTCTTCGGCTATCAGGTGACCGGCCTGTTCGTGTCCTGACGCACATTTTGAAAGGAAAACCAATGTATAACAGCGACATGCCTACCCGCGCCGAGCTTCCGACCACGAAGCAGCTTCTGCGCTCCACCGCCATCGCCGCCGTTTCGGCCGTCGCCCTTCTGGTCGCGGTCGTGCTGCCATCCGAATACGGCATCGACCCGACCGGTGTCGGCAAGGTGCTGAACCTGACGGAGATGGGGGAGATCAAGACGCAGCTCGCTGCGGAAGCGGAGGCCGACGCCGCCATGAATGCCGCCAACCCGGCCGCATCGCTGCCATCGGCCGATGCGGCAACGATGCCGCCCGCCAGCGCATCGTCGACGGAACCGGCTGTGGTCGCTCCTCTCGCACCGCCCCCGCCGCCCGCACCGCCTGTGCCGCAGCGCCAGTCGAGCCTCCTCGGCATGATCGGCTCCTTTCTCGTCTCGCCGGCGGCCGCGCAGACGGCAGAGCCCCGTCAGGACGAGATGACCATCACGCTCGCCCCCGGCGAAGGCGCGGAGATAAAGCTGACCATGGAGGAGGGAGAAATTGCCGCCTTTGCATGGGTCGTCTCGGAAGGGGGAGCCGTCAACTACGATACCCATGGCGATGGCGGCGGTGAGAACATCTCCTACGAAAAGGGCCGCGGCGTTTCTTCTGATGAAGGCCAGCTTCAGGCGGCTTTCACGGGCCGGCACGGCTGGTTCTGGCGCAACCGTGGCGATGCTCCCGTGTCGCTGACGGTGCGCACCAGCGGCACCTATTCGGCTATCGAACGCCTCGTCTGAAGAATGGCTTCCCCCGCTCTACAAGGCGGGGGAAGTTCCCTGTTCCGAGGCCGATCGGAGAACCGCCATGCTGTCCGTGCTTCGACACCGCACCTACCGTCACCTCTTCACCGCGCAGGTCCTCTCGCTGATCGGAACCGGGCTCACGACGGTCGCGCTCGGCCTTCTCGCCTATGACCTCGCGGGAGCCGATGCTGGTGCGGTGCTCGGCACAGCTCTGGCTATCAAGATGGTAGCCTATGTGGGTGTCTCACCCTTTGCCGGCGTTCTGACGTCATATCTGCCGCGCCGCGCGCTGCTCGTCATCCTCGACCTCTGCCGCGCCGGTCTCGTTTTCTTACTGCCCTTCGTGACCGAGATCTGGCAGGTTTACGCCCTCGTTTTCGCCTTCCAATCCTTCTCCGCGGCGTTCACGCCGACCTTCCAGGCGACGATCCCCGATATCCTCGCCGACGAAAAGGATTATACGAATGCGCTGTCGCTATCGCGGCTCGCCTATGATCTGGAATCACTTCTCAGCCCTCTGCTCGCCGGGGTGCTTCTCACCGTTATCAGCTTCCACTGGCTGTTCGTCGGAACGACGCTCGGCTTCCTGTCTTCGGCCGTCCTCGTCGTCTCGGTGGCACTGCCGGTGGTGGCGAAGGCATCGACGGGATCGTCTTTTCTCGACCGACTGACGCTGGGAAGTCGGATTTATCTCGCGACACCTCGTCTGCGCGGGCTTCTGGCGTTGGCATTCGCCGCAGCCTCAGGCGGCGCCATGGTCATCGTCAACACCGTCGTGCATGTCCGGGAATCGCTCGGCGGAACCAACGAGGATGTCGCCTATCTCTTCGCCGCCTATGGGCTCGGCTCGATGACGGTCGCCATCATTCTTTCCCGACTGCTTGACCGCCTTCCTGTGCGAGCCGTGATGGTTTCCGGCGCGGGTTCAATGGCCGTGCTGTTGTCGTTTGGGAGTCTCGGCGCTGGCTGGGAGGCAAGCGTGGTTCTTTGGGCTCTTCTTGGGGCGGCATCGTCCTTGATCGGCACGCCGGCAGGGCTGCTCCTGCGGCGATCATCCGACCCGGGTAGCCGGCCAGCCGTCTTTGCCGCGCAGTTCGCGCTGTCCCATGCCTGCTGGCTCGTGACCTATCCGCTGGCGGGATGGCTCGGTGCCCGTCTCGGTCTCGATGCGACTTTCATGGTGATGGCGGTCGGAGCGGGCCTCGGCACGACGGCGGCCCTCCTGCTCTGGCCCGCCAATGATCCGGTCGAAGTCGAGCACGAACACGCCGGCTCCGTGCATGACGCGCTGCACGTCCACGACGACCTGCACCACCAGCACGATCATGAAGGCTGGGAGGGTCCGGAGCCGCACCGCCATCCGCATCGGCACGGCCCGACACGACACGTCCACCCGTTCGTGATCGACGACCATCATCCGGTCTGGCCCAGCCGATAGTCAGCGAACGGCTGATCCCGGTCCGGAAGGGCCACCAAGGAACAGGAGCATCACACAATGAGAGCGCAGAACGTTGGAATAGTCTGGGTCTGGTCCTGGAAAGGCGCGTCCGTCACGGTCGGCGTAGAGCGCCGGGGCTCGGGCCCGACCGTTCTCCTGCTGCCAGCCCTCAGCTCGATCTCGACCCGCGCCGAAATGCTGCCACTACAGGACCGGCTCGCCAGTCGCTTCACCACCGTCGCGGTCGACTGGCCCGGCTTCGGCGATCGGCCTCGGCCGCGACTGGATTGGCAACCTGAAATGTATCGAGCGTTCCTCACCAATCTGCTGGCCAACAACGTCATTGACAAGCCGTTTGCCACGGTCGCCGCGGGGCATGCCGCTGGATATGCCCTTGCCCATGCTGCGGCAAACCCTGGCGCTCTCGGTCGGCTATGCCTGGTTGCGCCGACCTGGCGCGGTCCGCTCCCGACCATGACGGGCAAGCGCATGCCCCTGTTCAGACGGCTGTCCCGCCTTGGCGACGTGCCTGTCCTCGGCTTCGGCCTCTATCGGCTGAACGTCAACAGCCCCGTCTTGCACATGATGGCACGAGGCCATGTGTATTCCGATCCGGGCTGGCTTACGCCTGCTCGTCTGGCCTCGAAATTCGCGGTCATCCAGGCGGAAGGCGCTCGCCACGCATCGTTCCGGTTCGTGACCGGCGGTCTCGACCCGATGCAGAGCCGGGACGAGTTCTTAGGAGCGGCCTCGCGTATCCAAGATCCTGTCCTCGTCGTCTATGGAGCCGAGACGCCGCCCAAATCGAAGGCGGAGATGGAAGCCCTGGCCGAGCTGCCAAACATAGAGGCTACTACGCTTCCACGAGGGAAGCTGTCGGCGCACGAGGAGTTTCCTGAGGAAGTTGCGGGGGTGCTGAACCCCTTCCTTGCATCGCCCGGCCCGGCGGATGGGCATCGTGCCGACGCGGACGGAGACGAGGCTTCGACCCCGTGAAGCCGCATCCCACTCTGGCGCGGACCGGATGCTCCAACTCCTCGTAAACATCCAAAGCGAGCTTCATGGGACTCTGGCCGGTTACTTGAAGGCATTCGCGACGGACCGGGACTGGATCGCGCTCGCTTCCGTCCTGCCGATAGGAATTGTCTTCGGAGCTGTGCATGCGCTGACGCCGGGGCACTCGAAGGCGGTCATGTCGGCCTACCTTGCCGGATCGCCGATCGGCTGGCTCCGGAGCCTCGGCGTATCCCTTAGGGTCGATACCCATTCATCCTGTTGAAGCTTCGGAGCAAATCAGATTCCCTCGTGTGCAAAGGAGCCAAGGGAGGATCGGATGGCACGACTGTTCTGGCTGAACGACGAGGCTTGGGCCGCTATCGAGGGGCCCGTCGCGTGGATGATCGCCGGGTCATCAGCGGCATCCTGCATGTTCTCGAGGCCGGCAGCCGTTGGCAGGACTGCCCGAGCGAATACGGGCCTGCAAGGACGATCTATAACCGCTTCAACCGCTGGACCAGCATTCTGGACGCACTGGTTCCAGACCCGCCTTGCCGACGCCGACGCCGTAGCGCATGGCCTTGCCGTTCTCCATGACGAGATAGAGGAAGCGGGCGCGGGGATCGACGACGATCGTTCCCGCCGGCTCCTTCGTTACGTAGTCGACCACCTGGCGAATGTTGCGCGGGTCCATGTTCTTCGGATCGACAGCGGGAGTCTGCCGGCCATCGTCGGTCACCGCGCCATACATCCGGGCGACGCGCGGGTCGACTGGTGGCTCGGGCGCGGCATGGGCCAGTTGTGGGGATGATTGCGACGATGTCGAGCAGGCGGCAACACCCCTCGTGACCACCCCATCCATCTCCCGCCGCTGGCTGATCGTCGCCTCCGCCGTCCTCGCCGGCACGCCTTTCCTGTCCCAGACGGCCTTCGCCGAGATCGATCCGATGTCGAAGGAGGCCGTGCTGTTCGACCCGCAGGTTCCCGTCCTCGGCAATCCGAAGGGCGACGTGACCATCGTGGAATATTTCGATTACCAGTGCCCATACTGCAAGAAGGCCCATCCCGACGACATGCGGGTGGTGCAGGAAGACGGCAAGGTCCGCTTCGTCATGAAGGACTGGCCGATCTTCGGGCCGCCCTCGCTCTATGCGGCGCGTCTGACGCTTGCCGCCGGTACGGGCCACGCCAAGGCAATGGCCGCCTTGATGGCGACCAAGGGCAAGCTGACGCCCGAGATGATCGAGACGATCCTGGCCAAGGCTGGCTTTTCGGTGCCCAAGCTCAATGCGGCCTATGATCGGGATAAGGACCGGATCAATGCCATCCTGCAGCGCAACAACACGCAGGCCGAGACCTTCGGCTTTCTGGGCACGCCCGCCTAAATCATCGGAACCGCCGTCTATCCGGGCGTCGTCGCGCCGGCCGACATGAAAGCGGCGATCGCCACAGCCCGCAAGAGCTGAGCGGCGCGGCGTGGGCTTCGACGCCATGCTGGTTTCGTCGTAAGATCGGCTCGCCGAACGGTGCAAACAGGCTTCAACGGCGCAGATTCAGCTGGCGAAAAGACCGTCGTTTCCTGAAGTGACAGAAGCGTCGCGCGCCATACCGACCTTTCAGGAGGCCGCCAAATCGAACTCCGGCGAGGCCCGCTTCCGTTCGCCCCAGATCAGGACGAGATTGCGTGTATAGACGAACAGGCCCGCCGCCTGCCCCAAGATGAACACCGGGTCGCGCCGCTGGATCGCATAGACCAGCAGCAGCGCTCCGCCTGCCAGGGAGAATATCCAGAAGGCGACAGGGATCACGCTTCGCCGGGCTCGCTCGGAGGCAAGCCACTGGACCACGAAGCGGCCGGTGAACATCAATTGGGCGACGAAGCCGAGCGCAACCCAGATGTCGAACTGATCGACGAAGACATGGCGGAGATAGGTAACAAGGTCGTTCATAGAGGTTGATCCGGTGCGATTTCGCTGACATCTGGCCGCACCAGCGCCCGCCTACGCAGCCACCAGACGCCGAAGAGATCGAGAATTCCGCGAAGGCCGCGATCAAAAATACCGTAATTGGAGCGACCGAAGCGGCGCTGGCGATCCTTGACGTCGATATGCACGACAGAAAGCCCCTCCCGGAGCACGAGCGCCGGAAGATAGCGGTGCCAGCCATCGAAATAGGGTAACCGGCGGAACAGGACGGTGGGCATTGCCTTTAGGCCGCAGCCAGTGTCGCGGGTTGCGTCCTTCAAAATCGCGGTGCGAAGGCGGTTGGCAAAACGCGAGGAAAGCTGCTTGAGCCTGCTGTCGGTCCGGCCAGTGCGCTGGCCGGCGGCAAGGCCGACCGTCGGCCCGGCCGACTCCAGCGCCGCAACGAGCACTGGAATAAAGGCGGGATCGTTCTGACCGTCGCCATCGATGGTGACGACCAGATCACCGCTTGCGGCAAGAACACCACTGCGAATGGCCCGGCTCTGTCCAGTCGAGCGATCGTGGCGGATGTGACGAAGCGGGATGCCGTCAGCCAATAGCCCCGCCAAGGTTTTTGCCGTCGCGTCGGTTGAGCCGTCGTCGACGACGACGATCTCATGGGCGCGGGCGGCCAGAGCGGCCTCGATCTCGCGCAGCAATCCGGCGAGATTTGCCGCCTCGTTGCGTGCCGGAACGACGATGCTCACAAGAGCGAAGACCCTGCCGGTTCCGACCTCCCGAGCCACGGTCGACGCAGGTTGGTTGGTGCCGTTGGATGTCGGGGAGTCAGCGTATGAGACATCCTGGGCTGCTTGCCTGGACAGTGGCACGTCCGGGGTGGGACGAAATCCATCCATGCTAGGCACTAGGCATCAACCTCCCGCGAGACCCGCAGCCGGGCGATCTGAACGGCCGCCACCGTCGCCACGATGCCGACCAAGGCGAAGCCGAGAAGTTGAATCAGCGGATAGGACAGCGCATCCGGCGGCGGATCGAAGATGCCGGACAGGAGCTTCACCAGCATGTCGGCGGCCGCCACGCCGATCACCGAGCCGACAACCGCCCCCGGCACTAAGATCAGCAGCGCCTCGCTCCACAGAAAGCCGCCGATTTCCGCGCCGGAAGCCCCGAGAGCGGCGAGAATTTCGGCAGTGCGTTTGCGCTCGGCAAAGCCGAGGAACAGCATCAGGCCGGTCGCGGCGGCCAGCAGGACGACCGCGAAGGCGATTTCGACCGTGGTGAGCCGTCCGAGATCGACGGCTGTCAGGCTCGAGGCAATGATGTGGAAGGCGGATTCCAGATCGGTGACCGTATAGCCCGACGTCGAGCCAAGGTCCTGGCGGATCGTCGCAGCCAAGGCTTTCGGGTCGCCGAGCGACCGGACCAGCAAGACCTCATGCGCCGGCGAGCCGGTCTCAGTCGCGAGGTAGCTCGCATTGGCGACCAGGAAGGAGTCCTTCGGCGCGGTCGGGAATTCCAGGGCGACACCCACGAACTTGAACGGGACCGCCTTGTATTGGTGCGTCGTGGCATCCTGCAGCCGCAACTTGATCGGGTCGCCGAGCGCCAGCTGGAAGTCGTTGACGGTCTCCTGGGAGACAAGAACACCGTCGGGCGTCGTTTCCAGCGCTTTCAGCGTCGCTGCCGCGTCCTTGTTGGCGAAATAGGCATTCTCGACTGCCGTCGCTTCGCCGATCCGGGTCGGATCGATGCCGTAGATATCCTGGAGATCGTTGCCGACATAGGCGAAACGATGCTGCATCGGGATGGCGGCCGCCACACCCGGCATCGCCTGTATCGTCTGGACGATCGGGCCGACCGGCGTCGCGGTGGAGCCGGTGACGGTCACGTCAGCGCCGTTGGTCAGCGTCGCGTCGACGCGCGTCTGGCCGTTGTAGGTCAGGTTGAAGATGGACGCGGCGACAGCGAAGGAGAAGGCTAGAGACACCAGCGCGATGCCGCCGGCGATCCGCCGATGCTGCCGTGACAGGCCGGCTGCGACGCTCGGGGCCGTGGCCTTGGCCAGGCCAATCCGGGTTGCCGTCGCTTCCATGGCCCCGGCGGAACGGCCGATCCACCAGGAAGCCAGCCGGATCGTCAGCAATACGCTGCCAACCCAGAACAGCAGCGGCGACAGGAAGGCGGTGTAGTCGACAGCGGTCGCGGTGACGCCCTCGGGCGCCAGCACAACCTGATAGTTGGAACTGGCCGACTGCAGGAAAATCACTGCGGCTCCGGCCAGGAAGATGAGATCGAGCCAAAGCCGCTGCCACAGCGGGTTGCTGTCACGACTCATGGATGCCCGTCCGCGCAGCACGGTGAACGCGACACGTTTCAATTTTGTGAGTCGTGACATGACGACCAAAAAATGCCGTGGCTTTCTGCGTTACGTTCGTTCAAGAAGTGACAGAAGCCGTCTACGCAGCATCCTTCTGTCGCAGTTTATTCGGGTCGCTCACGACGACCCGGTTCCGACCAGCGGATTTTGCCTCATAAAGTGCTACGTCTGCTGTTTCCGCGAAAAGCTTCTGCTCCAATTGATCAGAGCCCTGGGCAACACCAACGCTAATTGTCAAATGAATCGCGTTGCTTTGGAACGGGACGCTAGTCGATTCGATCGTTTGCCGGAGTCGTTCGGCGACCTTGCGTGCGACATCCACGGTTGTGTTTGGCATAACGACGACGAACTCCTCACCGCCAACACGAAATGCCTCGTCGAACGGGCGGATGTTTCGCTTCATCACGGCCGCCATAACCCGCAATACCTCGTCGCCTGCGGCGTGTCCGTATGTATCGTTGATACATTTGAAGTGGTCTATGTCGATCGCCATAAGGCAGCATGGCTCATCAAATCTCTGAACGCGTGCCCATGTTTCGGCGAAGGCCGTTTCAAAAGCGCGGCGATTCGGCAGACCGGTAAGGCTGTCGAGGAGGGCCAATTTTGCCAAGGCGTCTTCTGATGCCTGAATTCGGCCAATCATGTGGTTGAATTCTTCGGCCACGCGGTGAAGTTCGGGAGGCACTTGCACTTGAATGCGATGGTTGCGGTCTCCTTCGGCAAAACGCACTGCGCCATCGACGAGACGGTCGACGCTTGCCCCAATGATGCGTCCGATCAGGAGAACGCCGCCAGCGAGCGCCAGCAAGGATAGCGCCCCGGCAATGCCCGCCAGCCAGATCGATCTTTCGTATGAGAGGGCTGCGACCTCGTAATCCTTTTGGATTTCTCCAGCAAGCTGCTGATAGACGGCCTCAAGCCTGTCCGACGTCGCGACAATTTTCCCGTGGAAGCGTTGCATCGTCTCCACGGTTTTCCGGTTGCCAGCCTCCGTCGGCACCGAAAACAAAGCCGTGGCGTAGCCGTCGGCTGCCGTCCAGTTTTCACGGGCACGTTCTACCAGCGTCCGGATCGCGGACTCTTCGGCAACGGCTTCACCGAGTTCGGCAAATCCTGACTCAATCTGTGCTCGCAGGCCCCGGTAAGAATCAAGAGAACGCGCATTTCCATTTCCCACAAACTCATCGACGGGGATCAATGTGTCCCAGGTCAAAAGACGCAGCTGCTGTGTCGGGAGGGCCTGTATACGCTGACGGAAGGCTACGTCGTGGATAGGTGCGATCACGCCCCGATCGAGAAGAAAATAGCCTATGACGGCGGATATCATCAGCGGCGCCACAGCGAGAATCGTTCCAAGCGCGACCCAAAACCGAAATGATCTCGCCGCCAACAATCTTCGCATGAGAACGTAACCTATTTTAGCAACCGCTCTTGCATCCGATGCAGGGCGATTTTCCTGTGAAATAATATGTTAATAATATACCGAGTTCGTTAAAAGTATTTCGAAAATTTTATTAATTTATGCAAAAAAAGACAGCTTCTATACCGTCGCAATTTTATCACAAAACGCTAAAGGGGATTATCCCCCCTGTGGTCTGATGACGTGCACGGCCACTGCTCTCGGCATCTGGTGCCATAGCGGAAGCGATCTGCGAAGCGGTAACGCGCCCGACAATACGCTTCTCTCTCTCCAAGAGGGCGGTCCAAAGTCGGTGGCAGGTCAGCACGTCCCGACGTCTCCCCGCCTCCAGAGGTCTCCCTCAAGACAAAAATCAGTTTTGCATGCCGGAATAGACCGGCGCGTCGCGGACCATCACGCCGATGTCGACGATCCCTATTCCCGCCGATCGTGCGCGTTCGTGAAGACGGAGGATCCACGAACCGCAGTCAGCTGCGATGCGGCAGTCAGGGCATCTTTGTCCAGAACGACGTCTTGCGGCCATGCTCTGATTTCAGTCGCGCGACATAGGTCTCGTGAGGTTCGAGTTCGCCGAATGCCGCGATCCCCGCCGCAAGGCCCGCACATTCGGCCAGATGCCGCGCCGCGTGCCGATATCGCTTCACCCTCGCCCGTTCGAGAGCAAAGTCGATCATCGCGCGCAGCAGCCTTGTGGCCGCCAACGGATATTTACCGGCGAGCGCCTCCGCCGCCGGGGTCAAAAGCTCGTAGTGATCCCCGTTCCACTGACGCTCGGACTGCAACACCAGCGCCGCGGCCTTGTCGAGCGCCGGCCAGTTGAGCAGGAACATCAGGGCTTCATGGCCGTCGGCATGGGCGAGCGCATGCGCCAGAGCCCGGTCTTCGGCCTCGACGTCGTCGAAGTCGGGCAGTTGTCTGAGATAGGCACGCAGATGTTGGACGCTGAGCCTTTGCTCGAAGCATCCCCATCGAAACGCCTGCGCCTCGTCGACCCGGCCAAGCGCCTCCATCACGGCAAGGCGGGTTTCTTCCCATTCATACGGAATCCAGCCCAGCCGGTCCGATCGCCGGTCGTCGACCCGGTTGATCGCCGTCCATGCCTCGTCCACTCGCCCGGCCTCAAGAAGACGTTGCGCGATCTCGGCGGCGACCGCCGGGACAGTCCGCGCCGCCTCGCTCTGCTGGGCGATGAAGGCGTCGACGTCGCCTTGCGCGTCCGCGATCGCTTCCAGGGCAAGGCGGACGGTGCTCTCGTGCCGGCGCGCTTCGATTTCGTCGGCATAGACCGGGCCACCGCTCCCCCATCCGATCACCCGCCGTTCCGCATCATTTTCCGGCCGATCGGGCGGCGTCAGGGAGAACGCGCCGAGGCGCGCCTTCAAATGATCGAGCCCTGTCTGTCCAAGACTTGGCGCCAGCACCGCGATCAGTTCGTCATATTGCCCGTAGTCGTTTTCGAGGAGCGCCTCGAAAGCTTGGTCGGCCAACCGTGTGGCATCGGCGCCCGCGGCTTTGGCGAGGTCGCCGAGATCGTCGCACGCCCCGTGGAATATCCCGATCACCGTCCCGCTGCTGTCGTCGCACCGGCCAAATACCGGGTTCGCCAACGCCAGAAACCGCCACATCAGGTCAAGCGCCTCGGCAGGGTCGGATTTGCCGACCTCGTCGACGATGGCGCGTCGCTGTGTTTCCAGGTCGCCGACCAGGGCTTTTCGCTGTTGCCAACCGACGAGGGACCGCGAGCGTGCGATTGTCGTCAAGCGCTTGCGCACTTGTCGTGCGACCTCGCCCGCCCCTTGCGCCCCCGCCAGTTCCAGGCGAAGCCGCCGCTTGGCGCTCGCGCTGCCGGTGCTGATCTCGACCAACAGGCTCGCGAGCCGCTCGGCACCGAGGGCTTCAAGGTTCTTTGCGTTCAGCGTGGTCTTCGATGCCATGTCGGTCTCGTCTTCGGGCTTGGCTTGCGGAATGACGCAACCATGCTTCGATCGCAAGGCCGGATGCAGATGGCGCGGGTCACCCGTCCCGTGGTGAGCCCCGCTGCGATCGGATCGCACGCCTTGCGCTACAGCGCTGTCGCCCGGGAATGTCGGCGATCAAGCCGGAGAACGAACCTTCCACCATGGGCAGGCCAACAAGAAGGGGCTGCCGCGCCGCCTTGATGCGCCGCAGGCAGTACCGACCAAGACCAGGTCCTCCTTGTTCTAGGCCCCATCGGCGCGCCATCTTCGATCTGTCACCGAAGCAGGAATACTGCTGACCTCGCGGTCGGCCCCCACGCGCCGTCGCATCGTTTCCATCGTCAATCGCGCGAGAAGAGCCGGAAGCTCTTCCGCCGGTCGGGCCGCGCTGTAGAGAAAGCCCTGCGCCTCGGAGCAACCCTGCGAACGAAGATAGTCGAGCTGCTCCGGACATTCCACGCCTTCGGCTGTAGTCGTCATCCCGAGACTGGCGGCGAGATCGATTACCGCCTTGACGATCGCGCCACTTTCAGCATTCGTCGCGACGTCCTTGACGAAGCACCGATCGATTTTGATTTTATCGAAGGGGAAGCTTCGAAGGTAGCTGAGACTAGCGTAGCCGGTGCCGAAATCATCCATCACGATGCGGGCGCCGAGATCTCGCAGATCCTGAAGGGTCTTCAGGTTTGCGTCGCTGTCGTGCAGCAGCACGGATTCTGTGACTTCCAGCTCGATACGGGAGGGCGCGATCCCTGCGTCAGCAAGGGCGCCAGTCACGGTGGCGACCAGGTCATGTTTGCCAAACTGCAGCGGCGACAGGTTGATCGCCACATGGATTTCGTCCGGCCATAGCGCGGCGGCCAAGCATGCTTGCCGGATGACCCATTCCCCCATTGGCTCGATATAGCCGACGTCCTCAGCTATCGGGATGAACTCGCTCGGCGGGATGGGGCCATGCAGCGGATGGGTCCATCTTAGAAGAGCCTCGAACGCGACAACGCGATCCGACGCCAGATCGATGATTGGTTGGAAGTGCAACTCCATCTGCCCTTCCCTGATGGCTAGACGCAGGTCCATCTCAAGCTGGCGCCTGCGCTGCAGACCGGCATCCATCCCCGACTTAAAGAATCGAAAGACGCTACGTCCCTCCGCCTTCGCTCGGTATAGGGCGGTGTCGGCGTTGCGAACGAGTTCCTCCGCGGTTCCGCTGGCACTTTTGCTGAGCGCTATGCCGACGCTCGCGCTGACGCAGATTTGATGACCCTCAATGTCGAAAGGTTGTGCCATCGCATCGACAATCCTCTCCGCCAGCGCTTCCATCTCCTCCCGCTTTCGCACGGCCGGGACTATGATCGCGAACTCGTCGCCGCTCAGTCGCGCCGCCGTTCCAGTTGCTCTTACGCAATCTGTCAGACGTGCTGACGCGATCTTGAGCAGGAGATCGCCAGTCGGATGGCCCAGCGTGTCGTTCACGCTCTTGAAGCGATCGATATCCAAGCAAAAAACGGCCACTTGCTGGTGCTCCGACCGTGCTTCGAAAGCTGCGTCAAGAGTCTGGGCAAACAGCGTCCGATTTGGCAAGTCCGTCAGCCCATCATGATGGGCCATGTGAGCAATCTGCGCCTCGATCCGCCGAATGTTGGTAATGTCGTCATGCGTAGTTAGCCATCCACCTCCCGGCATGGGCCGATGGTAGATCGCCAGAGATCGGCCGTCCTTTAGCTGCTGGACTTTAACGTGCGAGCCACGTTCCCCAGTCGAGTCGCGGTGTTCACCAAGGTATTCTTCCGTATCGATGCCGACATAGCCCCCAGTATCGATCCTGCGAAGCTCTATATCGTGGAAGTGGGTCCCAGGTTTCATGACCTCCGGATCGATGCCATAGATTTCGGCGAAGCGCGCGTTCGAGACGATGAGCCTTTTGTCCCCATCGAACATGCAAAGACCCTGGGACATGTTCGCCAAGGCAGCGTCAAAGCGCTGGTTTTGGCTCAGGAGTTCTTGTTCATTCCGCTCGATGACCGCCTTGGCATCGCGCATTCTGCCGCAGAACGTGACGATTGCGGACACCATCTGGCCGATCTCATCGCGTCGGCAGCTGTCCGCCGAACTGGGACGAAATTCGAGATTTCCGAACGAGATTTTCCGCATGGCGTGCGTCACTGAACGAACAGGAATCACGATGGATCTTACGAAGATAAAAAGGATGCCGAGACATGCGAAAAGCGCGACGACCCCCCCGATCTCGATGGCGCGTCCATTCCTCGCCGCATGCGTAAGCAACTCGTCCACAATCCTACGGGTCTGAAGATGCGCTGCTGCCGTTAGGCGGCGCAGTTGGGTGGCAGCGCGTTGAAAATCGTCGTCACTGCCACCGAGCAGCATCGTGCCCATCGCCGGATCCACGGATCCCACATCCACGGTTTCCCGTGCCGCATCGACGTACTTCTTCCAGCTTTCGGCAAACATCAGAGCCGCTTGACTCTCGGCCGAAGTCAGATCGTCGCGTTTCGCCAGATCTGCCGCCAACACTTTGGCTGCTTCACCTTCCTGGGCGATCTGTATTCGCAGTTTATCGAGACGCAGATCGTTGACGCCATTGCTCGCCCAAGCGATGTATCGAAAAAGGTCGAGATGGGCTGCGGAGACGACGTCTATCAGTTCCTCCTGGGTCGTTTGTTTTGCAATGGCCGATGTGGCGAAATTCTCCAACCGGAAAGTCACCGTTCCAAAGGCCGCAATGGCCAGGGCGCCGATCGAGAGTAGCGAAATCAACAGCACCGCGCCGCCGCCGAAGGCCTTGACGCCAATCGGCAGGTTGTTGACCCATCCAGAGATCAAGCGCGATTTCATGCCATCCCTCCCCTCATGCACCCTAATTTTTGTATATTCCCACACCGACCACGTAAGCTCCCAGCTTCTCGATGTAGCTGGATTTGTCCTCGATCTTGTTGGTAATCGGGTGCGGCCATTTATAGTCTACCCACCCGGAGCCTGGGCCTGTCGCCACCCCAATAATTTCCTGGATGAGATATTTGCCGTCCTGGTCCTTCAGAGAACTCAGGTTTTTGCCGACAAGAACGGGACGAGCCCCATGGGCGACATTGACCCCCTCCAGATCGTAAACGAAGGGATAGAGATCCCGATCGTGAAATTCGGGGTTCGACAAATCGTTGATAGCGGCAAAGGTCGCAGCCGCCCCCTGCGCCTTGAACATGACCTGCACACGCGTGACCATCGCGATCGCTTCGTCACGGGAGCCGCGTGGAGCCTGCGCAAGTACCGGCGTTGCAAGAAATACAACAAAGATAATCAGCAATCTAAGCGAGCGCAGCATGAATTCCTCCCATGAACAGTCGATCCTCGCATGGACTGCTTAATATATAATAATGCTTTAGAGGCAGCTTCGAAACTCACGAAGCCCTGGCGTGGCACCGGGCGAGCAGCACTATGAACCCGGTTAAAGAACGGCTCTAGCAGGCTGTTGAAGAACTCATTCGCGTTCGCAGATGAAGCCTGAATCGTCGCCGTTGTGGATGTAGAAGTGCCCGACAAGGCGACCGGCGGTGCCGATTGCGGCCCATCCGCGACCGCAGGCGGGGTCATTTTCGTCTTGTCCTTCCCACGAGAACTCTGCGCAGGCGGACCCGTCCCGTGCGCCGTAGCGGACGTCGAGGAAGCCCTTGAGCGCGCCGAATGCGATTTCGCCGTCCGCCGCGCCCTTGAAGCTGAGATGCGCTTCCTCGACGAGGTCCAGGAAGTCGTTGTCCCAGTTGTCCATCTCGACGATGCGCCAGCGGCCGGCAAAGGCCTTCGCGAAGGCGGGAGCCTTGACCATCAGCCGGTCTCCGTCATCAGCTTGGGCAGCCGCACGAGATTGTAGGCGGCGGCCGCGAAGGTGAAGGCCCATTCGACGCGGTCGCGATCACGGAACTTCGTCTTGTCCTGCCCGGCGACCGTCTTGATCCAGCCGAACGCCTCCTCGATGCGCTTCCTGATGCGCTGGCTGGCGACATAGCCGCCGTGCCGGGTCGTTCGGCCGTCGATCGCGGAAGCTCGGCCGCTGGTGTTCTGCGCCACGTGCGGCGTCACCCGCATCGAGCGCAATTCGTTGACGAAGTCCTCCGTGTCATAGGCCTTATCGGCGCCGAGCGTGATCCGTCGTGGCCGGTCGGCCAAGGGCTCGATCATATGCAGCGCCGCCACCCGCTCGGCATGCCCGTCGGCCAGCGTCAGGCAGGCATCGACCAAAAGGCCGTGGCGGTTCTCCATCAGCCCATGCCCCATGAAGCAGAGCTTCGCCTCCTTCCCTTTGCCCTTCCTGTAGAGTCTGGCCTCTGGATCGGTGGTCGAGGCATGCGTGTCGTTGGTCCGCTTCTGGCCGTGGAAATCGGCTTCGGCGTTGCGCCCGCCGCCCTCGGCTGGCGGAATGTCCGACCCATCCTTCGGCTTGACGCTCTTCATTGACGCCCAGGCCTCGATCAGCGTGCCGTCCACCGAGAAGTGATCGCACGACAGAAGCCGTTTGACCCTGGGCTGGGCCAGAACCGCGTCCAGGAACTTCGCGGCGATGTCGCCTTCCAGCAGCCGGTCGCGGTTCTTGGAGAATGTCGAGTGGTCCCACGCCGCATCATCGACGCCGATGCCGACGAACCAGCGAAACAGAAGGTCGTATTCCAGCCGCTCCATCAGGAGCCGTTCCGAGCGGATCGAGTAGAACGCCTGAAGGAGCGTAACCGTCCGGTGAACGGTCAGATCAATTGAGGCCGCAGCATTTCTTGTACTTCTTGCCGGAACCGCAGGGGCAGGGATCGTTGCGGCCGACTTTACCGAAGGTCGGCGACGGTGCGGGCGCGCCGGTGGCGTTGGCGAGGCGCCAGGCATTGAGTGCGAGAACCCAACGTGGAATGAGAACGGGCGCGGTCTCGTCAAAGGCCTTGATGTCGTCCTTGGACATGGCGCCTTCATCGCGAGCGATGGTGACGAGATGGAGAAGTCCGGCGAGCGCGACCTTGGCGTCCTCGTCGCCGCTCTTCGCGATGGCTTTCCAGCACTGCGGCCTCAGGTCGACGGCTCGGCCGAAGCCGTCGGCCCACATCTCCCAGAGGATCTCGTTGGAGACTGGGTCGTCGTCGAGAACCGGCACGTAGCGCGGCCTTTGGCCGGCGAACGCTTTGGCAAGGGCGTTATAGTGCTCCATGACCGCCCCGATCGTCACCTGGACATGGTTCATGTCCTCGAACACTGGCTGGCTTTCCTCGTCGTCGTAGCGGCTCCAGACCTTCGGCAACCATTCACCGGGCATGAGGAGGTCCGGGCAGACGAGAAGTCCGGCGAGATAGCCGTCGAGCTCGCTGAGAAGCATCGGTCCGCCGTCATCAGGCAGGTCGAGGAGCAGGCGATCAAGCGTGCGCAGGCGCGGTGGAAGTCGCGACATCGGGTTGGGCATTCCAAGGCAGGAGTTCGTCGATCCAGCGCGCCGGATGGTCGTGGATCCGGGCGATCACGTCGCGCAGCCAGGCCTCCGGGTCGAGGCCGTTCAGCTTGGCCGTCTCGATCAGCGTCATGATCCCGGCAGCTCGCACGCCTCCTTCGTCCGAACCCGCGAACAGCCAGTTCTTACGTCCCAGAGTGACCGGGCGGATGGCGCGTTCGGCGGCATTGTTGTCGATCTCGATCCGTCCGTCGCCGAGATAACGGCACAGCGCTGGCCAACGAGATAGCGCGTAGCGGATCGCACCCGCCGTCGGACTCTTGCCCGACAGGCGCGCCAGTTCACGCTCAAGATAGGACCGCAACGCCTCAACCTTGGGAGCGGCCTGTGCCTGGCGCACCTTCAGCCGCTCAGTCGCGGACTGGCCGCGCACGGAACGTTCGATCTCGTAGAGCTCACCGATGCGCTTCAGGGCTTCGCCCGCCACGGGCGCGGGTCCGGACGCCGTCAGGTCGAAGAACTTGCGACGTGCATGTGCCCAGCAAGCCGCCTCGGCAATCCGCGATTCGACCCGGCCACCGTCGCCGACCAGCGGTGCCCGGTAGAGTTCGGCAAAGCCGGCATAGCCGTCGGCATGCAGGATCCCCGCAAATGACGCCAGATGCTCGCGAGGGTGGTGCCCCTTGCGGTCGGGACTGTAGCGATAGGCGACCGCCGGAGGATCAGTGGAGCCGCAGGGACGGCCGTCGCGTACATAGGCCCAGAGCCGCCCCTGCTTCGTACGGCCCTTACCGGGCTCCAGCACTGGAACCGGTGTGTCGTCACCGTGCAGACGGTCCCCTGACAGAACATGAGCGCGCACCGCCTCCACCAGCGGCGCCAGGAGATCGGCGCTGCGCCCCACCCAGTCGGCCAGCGTCGAGCGCGACAACTCCACGCCCTCGCGCTCGTAGATGCGTGATTGGCGGTAAAGCGGCAGATGGTCCGCGTACTTGGAGACCAGCACATGGGCAAGAAGCCCCGGTCCTGGCTTGCCACGTTCGATCGGAAGGCTTGGGCGTTCCGCCTGAATGATGGCGTCACAGTCCCGGCAGACGAGGCGTGGCCGCACGTGCCGCACCACCCGGAACGAGGCCGGAACATAGTCCAAGATCTCAGTGACGTCCTCGCCGTCCTTCAAGAAGCGCGTGCCGCCGCACTCCGCGCAGGCGCATGGCGCCTCGTGCCGTACCTCGTAGCGCGGCAGATGATCGGGCAAGGGCCGGCGCGAGGGCTTTGAACGCGGCGTCCTCGATCCCGCCGTCGCTTCGGCGTCAGTTCCTTGCGGTTCGTCCTGCGCCTGGTTGGCCTCGATCTCCTCCAGCGCCAGCTCGAGCTGGTCGGCGATGCGATCGAGCTTCTCGGAGGAAGCGCCGAACCGAGCGCGTCTGAGCGCCGCCAGTTGCGCCTTCAGCCTCTCTATCAGTGTACCGTGGGAGCGCAGCTCGGCTTCGCGGGTAGCGAACTCGGCGGCCTGCGCGAGGATGATCGCACGCAGTGTGGCAGAGTCTGACTGCAGGTTCGCGAAGGCCGTTTCCATGACGGTGATTCTAGCAGAACCAAGCCTTGAAGGACACTCCAATCGTTCCCTGACAGGAGCTTCAGACCGCCCGCATCGGCACCGATGTCCAGGCCGGTCGACGCCAGTCGATGCCCTCCCACAGCATCGAAAGTTGCGCCGCCGTCAGACGCACGACGCCGTCCGCCGGCGAGGGCCACACGAAGCGTCCGCGCTCAAGGACCTTGTAGTACAGGCAAAAGCCCTGGTCGTCCCAGAACAGAAGCTTCAGCCGGTCGCCGCGCCGCCCCCGGAAGGCGAATACTGCTCCCGAGGAGGGACTTTGGCGCAGAACCTCCTGGGCAACCCCACACAGTCCCGAGATCCCCTTGCGCATGTCCGTCGTCCCGCAGGCGAGATACACCCGGACGCCCGAGCCCGGCGCGATCATGCCGTTTCCACGATGCGGATCAACCGAACGAGGCTTGCTTCGTCGATCGCCGGACAAATGCGCAGGCGCCGACCGTTGGCGAGCAGAACTTCCGCGAATCCCTCGCCATGGCCATCTCGACGGGACGACCGAGGTGATGACGAAACCGGCGCAGGGTTTGGCCGCACCGTTTGCTCGGTACCACCGTTGCCCGACGCAACCAGCTCCAGCGGAAGGAAGGACACAGGCGTCACGGTCGCCGAACCGCGCCCAGCGTTGTCCACGCGATCACGGCCGAAGCCGAACTGCCGGCGCCAGCGATAGATCTGCTGGGGAAGAATGTCGTGCCGCCGAGCCACCGATGCCGCACTGATCCCGGGGACGGAAGCTTCCTCCAGGACGGCCAGCTTCTCCGCATCCGGCCAGCGCCGACGGCGCTCGGTTCCCGTGAAAATCTCAAGTCGCGGCATGTGATGGCTTCGAAGCTGATTGCGAAACTAGCTTCGAAGCTTCACCCCAAACTCGCCGATCGCAAACCCTCAGTCACCGGACGCTTACGAAGGAGCATCGCCCGCAAGAGCTTCTCCGGCGGGATCGACGGCCGCCCGATCGTCGAATAAAGCGCCGCGAACTCACGCTCCAGCGCGCCGAGAGCCTCGTTCACGATCGTCCGGATCGCTCGCAGCGGATGGTCGCGCCGAACCCGCGCCTCAAGATCGACGTAGCTAAACAGTTGGCCAGTTCGTTTGTCGTCGCCGCGCATGCACCGGTCTCCAAATCCCCTCGGAGACAGTGAATCACGCCAAATGCCTCGCCGCGAGCGGCTTTTTCAACAGCCTGCTAGCTGGATTTGGAACGGGTCGCCGATGAGAAACGCGTACAGGGACATCGATAATACCGGAGAACACGAAGTGACGGAGCCGACGCCTGAAATCGTCATCAATCGACGACAGACTTCGTCGTTCCGCAGGATTGAAAGCGATTTGCCCACGACAATCACAAACTTTATCCTCTGAGCTCGCGGCGACGATAGACGGCAAAAGATCCCGCATCCTATTGAGGAGGGGCCTGCAATCCAGAAGAAGGCGATGTTTCGCCGAGTGTCTGCCCGTCCACGACTTTGCCATACATGCTCATAGGCGTGTTGTGATACTGCGAGCGAGTCTCTTCAACTGATCCCGTGAAGCGTGGATCCTGCGGCCTTTCCTGGCTGTCGATATAGGCGGCAACGTCCCATGCCTCCTTGTCTGATAGGCTGTTGCCCATACCGAGCGGCATATTCGCCTTGATGAACTTAGCGGCATTGGTAATCGTACTCATGCCGGCTCCCCAATTGTAGGACCGCGAGCCCCACAGTGGCGGAAACACCATGGTGCCATCCGCTGACTTCTGGCCAGCGCCGTCGTCGCCGTGGCAGATCGAGCATTTCTGCACGAAAACGCTGCGCCCGTTGTTCCGGTCGAGATTGTCCGTCTTCGGCAGATCCGGATAGCCGCGGCCCGGCAAGTCGACGCCCGTCGGTGCGCCCTTGGCCAGGAAATAGGCATAGCTTTGCAGGGCAACCAGCACCTCGTCCCCCGGCGGCGGCGCCTTGCCATTCATGCTGTATTTGAAGCAGCCCTGCAGACGCTCTTCGAACGTGTTCACATGCTCATTCTTGGACCGATAGGCCGGATACATCACATAGGCGGCCCAGAGCGGCGCTGATCCAGCGAGTCGCCCCTTGTCGATGTGGCAGTTCGAGCAGCTCAGATCATTACCGACGAACTGTCCGGCGTTCTCCACCGTTCTGTCGAAGATCGCTTCTCCTCGGAGGACCATCCTGCCAAAATCGTTGTCCGGAATGGCGTCCTCGGGCGGAGGCGTAAAGGACTTGGGCGCCACTGCGCCGGCCTTGGAAACCGCCGTCGTGGCATTCGAACCGGCATCGGATACCCTACTGTCGGGCGGCTTTCGACCGGATCGCGCGTCAGTTGCATCGCCGGTTTTAGTCTGCGTGCCGGGCGTCCTCGCATCTGCCTGGTCGGCCGATGCCGGAACAGATGGTAAGGCCGCGCTCGGCGATGGAATCACCTTGTTTTGGGGCGCACCCGGGTATCTCTCCCGTCCTTGGGAGAGAGAATAGCCCACGAGCCCGGAAAGGCCGATCACCATGACCCCCATCCCCCAGGTTTTCGTGTTCATCTCGGGACCGCTCATTGTTTCCCCTCCGAGGACTGAGAGGGCGGCGCCTGCTCGACCGGAAGACTGGCATAGTAAGAAGCGACCGCCTGTACCTCCGCATCGTCCAGTTTGGATGCGACGCCGGCCATGAGGTCCAGCGGATCGTTAGTGCGCTGCTTGTCCTGCCAAGCCCTCAATTGTCCGGCAATATACTCCATCGACTGCCCGGAAAGCTTGGGAAAGGTCGACCCGACACCCGCACCGCCGGGCCCATGGCATTGTGAACAGCCCGGGAGGCCGCGTGACCAGTCACCGCGCATGGCAAGCTTCCCACCGGCCGAGACCACCGCCGGATCGAGGGGCGTGGGCTCATTCGCTTTCGGCGCCGATTTTTCCGCATAGTACTTGGCGACCGCCGCTATCTCTTCCTCGGTGAGCGACTGCGCGATCGACCCCATGATATCGCTCTGGCGCTTACCGTCGGCAAAATCCTGCAATTGGCTTGCCAGATAGGTGGCGTTGATCCCGGCAAGTCTGGGAAATGGCCCTTCCGGCTGGCCCTCTCCGCTCTGACCATGACAGCTCGCACAGGCTGGCGCTCCACCAGCCGTGCCATTCGCTGCGATGTCAGATCCTCCGGCGGCGAACAGCGGGCCGCTCTGAGCAAAGGACAGAACCAGTGCGGCAGCGCCCACAGCTTTTCCCCGCCACCGGACGCCGGCATGTCCCTGGGGATAAATTGTCGACCCTACAGAGCGCACGTCATGAGCCTCGAAAGCTCGTGCCAGGCAGGAGATGATCGTCAACTTATTCTCCCATTCTCCACCGAGACCCGCATCCGGATCGAACGCGGTGACGCATTCATAGCCGCGAATAGCCCAATCTTATTTCCAGTATCATATCCTTTATTCACGTAAACGAAACTTAAGGGGGCCTTAAGGTTTTATAGCCGGCAAAACACCAGTGTCCGTCGTCAGGCCGATTTCACCCCTGATTGTCAGCATCTCTGCGGAGCCGACGCATTGCAATGCTGGTCCATAGCGTCAGAACCGAAATCGCGGCGGAGATGACGAGATAACTCTCGATCGTCACGAACACGGTGTCGGGGCGGGCGATTGGGCCGTAGGGCGAAAGGGCGAGTGGCAGCACCGCCCAGGCCAGCGCCGGACCGCCGAACATCAGCGGCACGCCGACCGCGGCCCGTCCGCTCAGGATCCATCCCAGTCCGGGAAAGCCGGTCAGCGCCCCGGCAGCCTCGGGAAGCAGCAGCGCGGCCGAAGGAATGCGACCGCGCCACGGTTTTTCCGGCGCATCGTGGCGCGATAGCTCAGTTTTCAGCGCGAGCCACGACGTTTTGCGGTAATCCGCCGTCATGGCCCAAACGAAGCGCAGCAAGAGCGCAGCCGCGGCAGCATAGAGCAATGCGCCGGCAATCACCGCTCCGGCGGCGAGCGGCAACGACCCGTCCCCGGCATCCACGCCGGCCCGGATGGCCTGACCTGAAACGATCGCGGCCAGCATCGAGGCCGTATAGTAGAGTCCCACGCCCGCCCCCATCAGCACGGCCATCCGCAGCCCGAGCCGGGGCGGCGGCGCCGCGCCCAGCATCGGTCGGCCGATCATCAGCGCCATACCGGTCAGGATCGTCAGCACGCCGCCCAGCATGTTGGTTTGCGCATGGGTCCGCGCGACAGCCTCGCCGCCCGCCCCCGCCGCAACCATCCACATCTTGACCGCCGGCAGGGCCTGCACGCCGCCCTGCAACGTGCCGACCAGCAGCACCGCTGCGCCAAGACAGATCAGCGCGGTTCCCGGCGTCTGGCGGAATCCGCGCACGAAGTGGCGCAGGATCGTCGCAAGCAGCAGCCAGAGCCCCGACAGCACGACGGCGGCAGAGCCCAGCAAGGGAACAGCTTGCCACGCCCCCATTCGCGCGACCGCCTGCGGAAAGGTCAAACCCTGATCGACAATCAGTCCTCCCTCGGCCATCCCAAGTGTCAAAAACGCAAGATAGAGCGCGATCGATCCGGGCCCCAGCGTCCAGAACACGAGGTTTGCCGCGCGCCGGCCGGCCTCGGCCCCGTCGCGGCTGCCGATAAGGAAGAACACCAGCCCCGCGACCAGCATCATCATTCCTGTCAGAAGGTTGACATGGGCGTGCGAAATCGGGTCGATATAGCGCCCGGCCTGCCCGGCGGCGGCCAGCCAGTCCTCGTTCTCCGGCACCACCTGAAGCACGCCCTGGACCGTGCCGACGAGGAGTCCGACACTGCCGATCACGAAGAATTTCGACAGATGGCCAAGCGGTTGCGGCCCGGCGACGCGTCGGCTAAGCCAGCAGGTGACGAGCACGTTGACGACGAAAATCCAGTAGCCGACGCCCATCAGGCTGGCCGCCGCCGCCGTGGGCAGGGACCGCCAGAGCCCGATCGCGTCGGAGGCGGCGGCATCGGTCATTCCGCCGTGGACCATAACGCTCATCGCCACACCGCCCAACAGATTGACAAGATAGAACCCGCCGGCCCCGAGCACCGTGCCCCAGAAAGCCAACTGCGCCAGCGTCTCGCTGTAGAGCGGGCGGCGCAGCACGCGCGGCAGGGCATACCAGGTCAGGCCGGTCACGGCGATGGTGCCGCCCATGACGATGATCATGTGACTGTAGGCGATGTTGGCGGCCAGATGCCCGCCCCGCCCGGCACCTTCAAGCCAGGTCGAAATGGCCGGAACCGACTTCACCGCAAGATGCAGCGGGCCGAGGACGAGCGCCGCCGCCGAGGTCAGAATGTATTTCGGCAAGGCACGGTCGTGCGCCGCGATCTCGGTCTCGCTGAAGACCGCCAAGAGTTTCGGCATGTCGGCGCGCCGCGGAACCAGCCGCAGGATAATGGCGGATATCGCAACAAGAACCGTCACGAAAAGTAGCGCATCGAGGTTGGAAACCTCCTCGACCCGCATCGCCTAGCGCAGTCCCGGCTGCAGCGCGAAGATTGTCAGATGGTAGCCGAGCGACACCACGATCATGGTGGCGAGGATCAGCCAGTCGATCGTCTGCGCCCTCAGGGTCCAACGCCTGTCCTCGGCCTCAAACGAACTCACGACCTCGTCGTCGCTGTAGGACAGGACTTCGTCGACGCCACATGTTGTTCGCGTATGGGTCTCTGTCATAGCAGGCTTCCCGCACAGTCAGATGAAATTCTCGAAGGCTTCCGACTGGATGCCGCGAAGCTCGATGCTTGTCGAGGCGATAAGTCGTTCGGTCTCCCAGCGGCTTTCCAGGAATTCCTCCAACTGTTCGCGGTAGAGCCACGTCACGCGAACATGCATCCGAAGATCGCCGCTTTCAGTGCGTCGCGCCATTACATCGCTGGTCACGAAGCCCGGCAGATCCTGCAGCACGGATTTCCACGATTCGAGCAGCGGTTGCACCCGCGCCCACATGTCGCGGGGCACCGTGGCGGTGGTGATGTAGCAATAGGAATGTCCTCGGGCGACCATCCGCGCGCTCCTAGTAGACGATGCCGTAAAGGACGGCGGAGACGGCGAAATAGGCCGCATAGGCGACCACGGCGAGCCAGCTCAGCGCCGAGAACAGGCGCAATTCGCCGGCGCGCTCGGTCAACTGGCCCGCGAACGAGGTCAGTTCCGTGATCGCGGCGCGCTGATGAAAGGTCGGGCGCATCAGGAACACGACGGCAAAGAAGAACACGATCAGCGTGATCGCGAACAAGACCTCGTAGATCGGTCCGCGCCAGAGGATGTCGGTGCGGTCGAGCGGGATCCGGTCCATGTATTGCGCGTAGATGTAGCGATGGATCGCCGCCACCGTTTCGGGATCACTGCCGCTAGGGGGCATCTGCGTCCTCCTTTGCCCAGTCGGGCGTGTAATAGTCCGGCTCCTTGACCGACAGCAGGTGATATTTCGCGTCCTCCATGCCGGCGAACATCCCGCGCCGCACCGCGATCAGAAAGACCAGCAGCGCGGCGCCGGCGAAGGACAAGAACGACAACAGCATCCAGTCGGCCATGACGAATTCAGCGCCCTCCGGCGAGGCGCTGGCCCAGGCAGCACCGCTTGCCAGAACGGGCGGCGTCGCTGCAGCCAGCATGGTCAGGCCGCGCCAGATGGTGCCGACATCATGCCATTTTCTGTCAGGGTCCATAGAAGACAAGTCCCTTGGTGCTTTGCAGATCCTCCAGCGACGAAATCTCCTCGCCCCGAGCGGTGGCCTCGGCATGGGCTGTCTTGACGGCCTGGTCGTATTGCGATCGGATCACACCAGCCAGCCGGCCGAGGGTGATCGGCAGCTTGCCCCCGACATAGATCAGATCGTTCGATGCCATGCCCGGCGCGATCCAATGCGCAGCCCGCATGAAAGGATCGTCGGTCGGTAGCGGCTCGGCATAGATCTCCTCGATCGGGTTTTCCTGCATGTAGCGCAACTGGCCCTCCGGCGGCTTCCATCGCGCGTACATCCCGACGGTCGGCAGTGTCTCCTCCAGCCCACCGTTCGGGATCGTACGCAGGAACATCACGGTGCGCCAGATGTCGGCGACCGACAGGCGGGTGCCGAAATTCTCCATCGCCGTGCCGGGCCCGGCAGTCAGGATACGATGATACATCATCCCGCTCGATGTACCTGAGTCGTCGGCAAGAGTGGCCTTGGTGAAGTCGAACGGCTTGACGTCCAGCCGCTCCGCCCCCGGTCCCTTGCCGTCACCCTCGACGCCGTGACACCCCGAACAGCGTTGCAGATAGGTCGCCTTGCCGCGCATCAGGTTCTCGGCGTTCACCTCAAGCGGATTGTCGGTCAGCCAGTAGGAGCGCGAGAAACTGTTCATGTGCCAGATGCCCATCCAGCTCATGCCGCTCGGCGCCTTGTCCATCGGCGTGCCACTCTCGCGGAATTCGCCTGATTGGCGCAGTTCGGCCACCAGGTCAGCCACCGGCGCGTCGGGATCGTCCACACCCGCCTTGCCGGCGTTGAGCCGCATCAGGTAGTTCCCCGTCCGCGTCGCGGCATAGCGCAGTGCCGCGAGCTTGCCGCCCTGGCTCTGGGTATAGGCGATCAGCGCATCGGTCTCCTCGTCGCTGAGGAAGTTGAAGCGCTGCATCACCGACATCGGCGTAGTGCTGCGCGGGTTCCAGTAGTGCGATCTGTGCCAGCCATCGGGATGGGTGCCGCCCTCGTTGGCCATGTCGGGACCGGTGCGGATGCTGCCGAGCGTGTTCGGGCTCTGGCTCGCGCCGGTATAGTCGCCCGGCTGTGACGCCCGCGCATAGAGCGCCGATGAGCCCACGAAGACGTCCTGCGGGCGACTGAAGCCACTATGGCAATAGACGCAACCATTGGCGAGATAGATCGCGCGTCCCGCCACCTGGGCGTCGCTCAGCGGAAGCCAGTTCGGCGACACCTGCGGCTTGTAGGTCGCGGTCGGCAGAACGACCACGGAAAAGACGACGGTGAAGAACGCCAGAAGCCCGCCGATCGCCACCATGCCGGGGGTCATCAGCATGCGGCGACGGCGATGAGTTTTGAGCAATTCGGCCGGATAGGGGGGATGCTCGGGAATGCGGTTGGCGTGGTCCATTCGTCACTCCCCCGGTTCCACGGCGACGGCGCGGCGAAAGGTGCGACGGGTGCCGGCACTTGTGTCGCTGAACAGCGTGGCGGCCACGTTCCATGCGAGGGTGAAGGTGGAGAACACGATCAGCGCCCCGAACACCGCCCTACCAATATATTGCGGCCGGATCATCGCCAGCACATTGACCTCCGGCTCACCCTGCGCCCAGCTTTCGCCTTGCAGGAAGCTGGCGATGGTCAGCACCCAGAAGAAACCGAAGAACCCCGTCAGCAGCAGCCAGTAGGTCCATTCCGAGATTTTGCAGCTGTAGATCGGTCGCCGCGCCATCTGTGGCACCATGTAGTCGATCAGCCCCATGCCGAAGAAGGTGAACGCGCCCAGAAGCGCCAGATGCGCGTGGGCGACGATGAAATTGGTGAAATGGATCATCTTGTTGAACGCGGGCACCGCCATGAACGCCCCCTGCACGTTCACCAGGAAGTAGAACAGGAACCCGGTCAGCATGAAGCGCAGCGGGATGTTGATGAAGAACTTGTCCCAGTTGCCGCGCATCGTCAGCCAGATATTGCCGACAAAGGCGAAGACCGGCACCAGCAGCATGATGCTGTTGACCGTGGCGAAGGTCTTGAGCCAGCCGGGGATCGGCGCCTGCAACAGGTGGTGGTGTCCGACCCCGGTGTAGAAGAAGGCGATGCCCCAGAATGACACTAGGGACAGCGTGTGGCTGTAAAGCGGTGTCCGCGTAATCTTGGGCACGAAATAATACATCAGCCCGACCATCATGGGCGTCAGCCACAGGCCGAAGAGGTTATGGTTGCCCCACCAGTTCAGCATCCCGTCTGCCAGCGGGTCCTCGAGCGCGCCGGACAGCCGCGCCCCCGGCACGCCGTTGCCCAGAAGCGTGCCGGGGCGCCACATGACGTTGACGATGAAATAATCGGCGGCCAGCCAGATCGGGCTGGCAAGACTCCACCATATGGTCACGTAAAGCGGCCGCACCCGCCGGTTCAGTACCGTCATCAGGATGATGTAGATATTGACCAGCAGCACGATCATTACCGCCACATCCACCGGCCAGATCAATTCGGTATATTCCCGGCCCTGGGTGAAGCCCATCGATAGCCCGACAAAGCCCACGGCGAGCGCCAGGTTCCAGGCCCAGCCCATCCAGACCGCCACGCCTTCGCCCCACATCGACCGAAGCCCCAGAAGCCGCGGCAGGACGTAGAACATGCCGCCGAAATACATCATCGTCAGCCAGGCGAAGATGACGCCGTTGACATGGATCGGCCTGATTCGACTGAACAGCAGATAAGGGATGCCGCCGAAAAGGTTCGGGGTTATCAATTCGGTTGCGATGGTCAGACCAACCAGGGTCACGAACATCAACCAGAAGACGGAACTGTAAAGCCAGATCTTTGCGGCGCGATCGGCATAGTCGTGGATGGGTTCAATCAATCCCGCCGGAGATGTTGCCAAAGTCGATTCTGTGCCCTGATTTTCCGCGACTTCCACCAGTCATCCCCCAACTGTATCCGCCTTTTCGCGGCGCAGATCGAACGTCAAGCCTACCCAGGACATCGGTGCTGGTTTCCCATGCCGCCCGTCCTGTGCGCGGTTAATCAGAAAGCACCTTGGCGGATCCCGGCTTCCATCTTCGGCATGAGGCTGTGGCGTTGCAATGGGTTGAATTGGACCCAAGAGGTCATTGCGTTCTCTTCCCTTGTTGGCCTCGCGTCATTCGAGGAATAAGAGTTCGAGATTAGGTGCGATCGAACAGGCGTCCACCACTTTTGCAAGGGTTGCGTATTAATATTTGTTGGCTGGCACCGCATCTTGGATAGGCGGTCCGGCATGACTCCTTTGATCGGATGCCCGTTCTTTAGCCTATTTTAATGTCGTCAGGCGACGCTCGCGCAATGCTTCTTTCGCAGTGAAGGGAGAACACCATGTCAAATGCGATGCAAGAGGCCGTCGAAGAGGCGGTGGTTCGGATCCAATCGAATGGAACCGTGCTCGACGTAAACCGGCTGGCTCAGCGGCTTGTGGCCACCCAGGGTGGGGCCGGCAGATGGATCCAGGACGAGGTCGCGCTCGAGCTGATCAGGGCAGCGTCGCGTCGTCAGGTGGCGATGGAATTCCACGAGCCCTCGGTCTGATCGCATGCGTTATCTGCGGAAAGGACCGAGGAGCCGCTCATACTCGGCCTCGCTGGTCCCTTAGGAATTCCCGGCGAGGCACTTGAAAGCCTCACGATCGAGAACTGTGATCCAGCCCCGTTCCGCCTTGATGATCTTCGCACCGGCGTGAAGAGTTGCTTGAGGTTAAGCGCCGTCGCGGTATCGGCCGTGTCCGCAGCGATATAGGCGCTGCCCCCGGATCAAGTCCGGGGCAGGCTCTATCGGAGAGCCATTCCACCGGATGCGGCATCTTCGTCGTGCCGAACCGTCGTTCCACAGCGGCGACCATGAGATCGCGTTCCATCTCGCCGGAGATGCCGGCATTGGCGGCGGCAAGCCAGGCGATGATCTCGCGATCGCAGGCGTCCAGGACGAAGAGGACACGGACGACCTCGCGGTTTCGGGCATGGATTTCCTGATGATCCGAACACCACCTCACGTTCGAGCGTAGCGCGATGACGACGCCGTCATGGGTGCGGCCAGGGCGCCGTGCGGTGGAGCGCTCGAGGGTGAGTCCGTTGCGGCGCATGATCCGCAAGACCCGCTTGGCGTTGATCGCCGGTCTCTCCTCAGCCCGACGCTGTCGGTTCACGAGCGCGGTGACGCGCCGATAGCCATAGGTCGGCCGGGCATCGACGATCGCCCGGATTGCCGGCAGGACTTCGGCATCTTCGCCCTTGTGATACGGCCCTCGCGGCTTCGGCGTGGTGCCGCGTCGCTCGTTGATGTGGGAACGAGCGACGTTCAGCGTCTCGGCCACCATCTTCACAGGGAACCGTCCCTTGGATCGCTCCAGGACCTCAAGGGCAACGGCCGTTTTTTTTGGGCGTGCGATGTCCAGCGCTTCCTTGAGGATCTCCGCTTCCATGGTCTTGCGGCCGAGCAGACGCTCGAGATCGCGGACACGCTTTTCCAGATCGCGGACACGGGATGTGCCGACAACGTCCTCGTCGGCCTGCACGGCGGCGTGGCCGCCTTCCAGCATCCGACGCTTCCAGGCGAAGAGTTGCGAGGGAGAGATGCCGGCCTGGCGGGCGACGTAGGAAACGCTCATGCCAGGCTGCATTGCCTCCTCGACGAGGCGAACTTTTTCCGCTGTTGACCAACGGCGTCTGCGCTGCACCGAAGTGATGACTTCGACCCGTGAAAACGAGCCGTCTGAAGCTTTCGACATACTCGTACTCATAGGCGGATGCCTATGCCTTATCGGCTATGCCGACTGTCCGGTCAAAACGGGGTGCACTCCAGACCGCTCACGCCGGCGAGCGAACAGGCGCTTCGAGGAGCGTTCACATCTGTCATCGAGGTGCGCTGGCATGGAGCCGTACTCCGCCAGGGAGATCCACCGTCTCTTATTACCGCGATGGTCGAAGGTATGGCGTTTCGCTACCGGACCGTGCCGAGCGGCCAGCGTCAGATCCTCGGCATCGTCGTGCCGAGCGACATCTGCGATCTGTCATCGAAATTTTTTTCCTCAGCTTGATTATAGCATCGAGGCTGCCATGGACTGCGAGATCGCGGTGGCAAAACGCCAAGCGGTCATGGACGCCATCATGGCTCATTCCGATATCGGCTGCGCCTTCTGGTGGGCGTCCCTTGTCGGGCGACGCCATTTCGCGCCAGTGGATCGTCAATCTCGGTCGCCGATCCGCCCACCAACGCATCGCTCATTTCCTCTGCGAAATGTTCCTGCGGCACTGCTCGACCGTCGCGGCGGATGCCAGCTCGCGGATTTTACTACTGATGCAGGAAGGCATCGCCGACGTCGCCGGCCTCACGGTCGTGCATGTCAATCGGGTGCTGCAGGATTTGCGAGCAGCGGGCATCATCAGCTTTCGGCAAAGTATCCTCACCGTCCACGACTGGGCAAGGCTGCGCGCAAGGGCGGAGTTCGATCCGGCCTATCTGTGCCAGAGGCAGCCGGACGATTCACATAATCTTGTTGAATGAAACCTCCTGCGAACCCGTATCTGGTCGTCATCAGCGGGTCGGCGATGGGAGTCTTGCAGAAGGATCCTATCTTCCAGAGCGTGCGAGCCGGAATTGGCCGGGAGGCTGCCGATGGACGTCTCGTTTTTGACAAGGGCGCGCTTCTCGCGGTGTTGGTGCGCTTTCCGGTGCGATGGAATCCCATTGGTCCTCAAGGCCGGCTTTGGGCCGTGCGCCGAGATCCACCCTCTTTCCTTCGAAACACTCGAAAATGCCGACATCTGGATCAGCGAGGCGCTTGGCCCGGCCTGGAGGCAGCGGGGGCTGCCGCGTGTTTCTCAAAAGATGACCACACCGTAGCCGGCCAAGGAAAATAATCGGCGTCAATCCCCTCGACGGGTCAACCGAATCCCCCGCGGATACGTTCCCTCCCTGACGATTTGGATAACGCCCCTTCAGGCGTCAAAAGCATCGAACGATTGGGAGGTGAAAAAATTGAACGCGGACCTCATCGAATTCCGGCGGCAGTCGGCGGAGGTGAAACCCGTCACCATCGTGGAGATTTTCAGAATTTCCTCGTTCTCGATCCCGGATAGAACCGTGAAGACTGTCGACGAAACCGGGAAAATCCGTCGGATCGCCGTTCGGGAAGGCTTTTTTACTCGCGCCATTCCTTCGGTGGGCGACTATCTCATTCGATACGGGGACGGTCATGTTTCTCATGCGCCGCCCCGAAAATTGCGGGAAGACGGGTATTTGCCCTCGATTGGCCGGACCCAGATTTCCTATCCGCGCCTAAGCGCGGACCCCGCGCCCCTACCAGAACGAACGCGGTGGAAGTTATAAATTTCAGCGCGCGCGAGTCCGTTCATCCTTGTTGATGCGTCGAGCGGCCTCCTCGGGACCGCGCCATCGGCGACCTTTTGATCCGTTTTCACTTAACAGTGCGTTGGAGGGGTAATGGACTTCGGATTTCTCGCTTTTCTCGCCGACCCTTGGTTTGTTGTCCCATGGTATGTGGTGGGCGCGGCCGGAGCAGGCTGGGCGCTATATGACATGTTGGTGGTCAATACGGCGGTAAACCCCCCGCTTAAGGCGGCGTGGCCGATCATCATCTTTTTCTTCTCTATCATCGGTCTCGCCCTTTACTGGTGGACCTGCCGCCCGGCCGGGATCGGCGGCATGAACGAGGAGGAAAAGCAGCAAGCTCACCACCGGTATGTCCAGAGCATGTTTTATAAGACGAATGGAGCGCTCATCCACTGCGTCGGCGGAGACGGGCTCGGAATCGTCACCGCGATGATCGTCCTTCGTCTGGCTGACGTGACGTTCTGGCAGGAATTCTGGATCGAATATGCGGTTGGGTTTGCCTTTGGCTGGTTTATCTTCCAACTCTGGGCATTCCTGATGCAGAACAACAGCTTCCTTGCCGCGGTGTGGAAAGCCTTCCGAGCGGAGTTTTTTTCGATGCTCTCCGTGATGATTGGCATGGGCCTGGTGATGGCTCAGATCACACCACGGGTCGTCGGGGAGCAGCCGCCGCCCGACACTTATGCTTTCTGGGGTTTTGCCGGCTTCGGTTTGCTGATCGGTGCGGTTCTGACTTTGCCAGTAAACTACATTCTCATCAGGATCGGATGGAAACATGGCATGTCGTGAGACGGTTTGTCGCTTTATTCCAGCCCTTCTTGCCGCCACGCTGGCAGTCACCGTCGCCGAGGCCCAACAGCCAGCGGAGCAAAGCCGACCTGTGAGAGCCCTCACGGATGGCATCTCAAACCGTCTGGAGACGGCTCTTGCGGAGTTGACCGGGGGGCGCCGATCGAAAGGGATGATGGCAGTCGACGAAGCCCACCGTGTCTTGCAGGTAGGCAAATATGTTGAGGCGTACCCGGGCCCGTTCGCGGCCGCCGAGAAGGCGGTGAAGGAAATTCGTCGCCTGCTGCAGAACGGGCAGGCGGACGACGCACGACAGCTACTCGGTGAGACTGTCACCAGTTTCGCCGCTGCCGAGCCGCCGAAACTCCGTGCGCTGGCGGTTGGGGGCGGCGGTTACCGAGGAGCTACCCTCATCGATGTTCAAGGAAAAATTCTGGGAGAGTTCGACCGTGTGAACTCCGAAGACAAAGCAATCGCGACGATTGGCGGGTGGCAGGATGCGCTGGGTTTTATCGACATCGGGGGCGAAACCATGAACCTACGGCTGGACCAGCTGATCTTTGGTCCAAACGGCACATGGGGAGAGGTGTTCGTGGTGACGACAACGCCGGTCAGGTAGGACGAAGGCGCTGGTCCACGAATCGCGCGGCCTCTGCGCGGTTTCACCGTAGGTTGTCAGCCATGCATACCATTTTGATCCGAGCCGGTCGGCGTCGTTCCTAGGCACTTTCGATGCGATAGCCGGTCTCCGTCAATGATCCAGGCGTGCAGCTGCCGTCGCGATCGAGCGCCACGCGCTAATGTGTCGTCTCCATCGTCAATCGCGCGAAGAATAGCCGGAAGCTCTGCTGCCGGTCGGGCTGCGCTGTCGCGGAGCAACTCTGCGATCGGCGATAATCGAGCTTATCCGGACATTCCACGCCTTCGGCCGTGGCCTTCATGCCGAGACTCGTGGCGAAATCGATTACCGCCTTCACGATTGGACCACAATATCCGTCGCGACGTCCGAAAGGGCGCTCGCCGCAGTGATCCAGAAGGCACGGATCAAAGGCGTCTCGGCCCCGCGTTAACGACTTCGTCCACAAGAGGGGTCTGTCAGGGATATCCAAGAGCCCCGTTTGGAGCTGTGCAAGGAGAGGAACGAGCGCGTTGGCGAGTGGCCCTATGTGTAGCTCAATGCAACCTATCCCGAGAAAACGCTGCCCTGCGTCGACGAAGGGAACGCGCTGGTACTATGCGTTAACACGAATGCGGGCGATCTTTCTCGAACCTCCGTATCCGCTTGAACCGTGATGATATTGGTGATTATGACGTCAGCTGCTCGCATCTCTGCTCTCCTGTAAAATTCGACGAAACGTCAACGACCCTAGCCGATGCGCACCGCGCCGTTCTCGAGGAATTCGTAGGGCGGCACATCAAGGTTGCGCGGCGCCGGGCTGCGCCGCACCCGGCCGACCGTATCGTAGACGGAGCCGTGGCAGGGACAGAACCAGCCGCCCCAGTCACCGCGCGGCGCGGCCGGATCCTGCCCGAGCGGGATACAGCCCAGATGCGTGCAGACGCCGACGACGACCAGCCATTCCTCCTGGATCACGCGGGACGCGTCGGTCGCCGGATCGATCAGGCCCGGATCGCTGTCGTCGGCCTTGGCCCGGGCGATCTCCTCGGGTGTCCGGCGGGCGATGAACACCGGCCTGCTCCGCCACATCGCGGTGATCCGCTGACCAACTTCGACGGAAGACAGGTCAATGTCGACCGAGGACAATGCCAGGACGTCCGCCGTCGGGTTCATGCTGTCGATGAAGGGCCACAGCGCCACCGCCGTGCCAACCGCCGCCATCGCCCCGGTCGCGATGTAAAGGAAATCGCGGCGGGTCGCTTCGGCCGGAGATCCGGAGCCGCCCATGCCTGTTGACATCCCAATGCCTCCTTTTAGCGCGCACGGCGGATCGCCACCTCTCCCAGCTACGGTTCGCCACCACGTAAATTCTTAAACCTCTAGGCTGCCTTCCTTACCCGAGCCTACCGGCTCAAGGCGCGCAACGCGGCCCCTTCAGAAGTTCAACAGTGAACGGGACATCCGCCCTAAGATCAGCCAGTCTTTCAGAAACAGCGGTGCAGCCCCGCGTATGGCTATCATCATCATTCTCGAGCCTCGAGCCATGACCGTCCCGCTTCTACGACGGCCTTTGGTCGCTCCACCTCCAGGGGTCCAAGATTATGAAATTATCGACAGGGACCGTCGTGCATATCCTGCATTTACGCAGGTCCGCGACCAGATAACGCGGTCGTCCGAGCCACCCGTTTAAGAAAACGGCCGCCTACTCCGTCATCCGCCTTCGCGAGGCAGCGCCCGACGGACTGCCGCTTGCAGAACTTCAGGAGAGACTGGCTTAGACAGGATCGCTGCGGCAGGGGCGGCTTGCCGAATCCGGGTCAGGTTGGCCTCATCGGTATAGGCGGTAATGAATATAACCGGCACTTGCCGGCGCTGGAAGATACGCCGCACTGTCTCAACCCCGTCAGGGCCTGCACCCAGATTGACGTCCATCAGAATGAGGTCGGGAGCAAAATCAATTGCCGATTTCACGGCGCTTTCGCAGTCGCCCGCGATGCCGCAAACGTCGAATTCGAGATCCTGAAGTAGCGACTCCAAATGCCATGCCACAAAATATTCGTCATCGACGATCAGGACACGGGGCT
>DRFF01000094.1 GCA_011050685.1 Aurantimonas coralicida | reverse complement strand
CGCCGACCTTCTCAGCGTTGGGCCGTCATAATCCGTGCGAAGGGGAACCGGTGCTGCCATGACAAACCTCCGTTTGCCATGAGGGATTCAGACTTTCCTCGATTTGGGAACCCCCCGAAGAGTCAGCCTTTGCTCCCGTTGGTATGACTCAGTGTTGGGCCGAACCCGACGGCTATTCTATGTCTGTTGCTCACGGGCTTTTCAGGACTTGGCCGTCGTGCTCTTCGTTCCGGATGTCGCCGCAGCTCGCGCGGCCATCGAGGCCAGGGCGCTGTTTTCGGCGGGCGACATTTACGATTTAACGGCCCTTACGGCGTTGAATGCGCCAGTTGCTGAGATGGGATAGGCACGGCGGTCGGCTGCAAGCCAAGCCCCGTGCCGACTGTAAACGTGACTTGATGCCCTACACCGCGCATACTACCGACTTCGCCGATCCGACATTTGTGCCGAGTTGCTCGCAAAACCTGCGAGGGCCGCAAAGAACGGGTGTCCTGCTCGGCAGCCCTGTTGTGCAGCCGGAATCTGCTCTCGCGAACGGCGTCACGAATCCTCCCACTTCAGTCAGATCAGCTTGGGTTGTGCCTGGTCTATCGACTTGCGCCGCTTTCGTCCCTCGCGCCGTTCGTGCGGTTGCGCGGGCGGCACCGCACCTGCAACGGTGTCAGCACCAATGAGCGCCCCGGCGCAAATTCGAGCGAGCAGGTTGGCTTGTTTCCCCTCTAGTAGCACTAGGCGACCAAGGACGTTCAGCAGGTCGATCAGGTCCTCGGTGTATTGCGCCAACCATCCTTCTGGCTGTATGTCGCCCAATGGCGAAGGCGGGCGGCGGTCGCCGATGATCGGGCGTTCACGGTTCTTCTTTCGATAGCTGAACCACTGCCGCAGAACCTGCTTGCCTGATACGGTGTATCCCCACACAGCGGGGGGCACACGGTCCACATAACCGCGGCCGATGCGTAAGCGATTAGCTGTAGCGTCGTAGTCGAGTGTATCAGGGAAGCTGGCGGCTTCGCTGGGGATTGCACCAGCCTTGGGAATCGTGGGCGCCTCGCCTAGCGGCAGACGTGGCGGGCCATGCGGACGGCCCGCTTCAGGGTCGATGAAACGCTCTCCGTAGGTATGAAGCCAAACCACTTCACGACCTAGGGCGGCTGCCTCAGCGAAAATCATTGGGTTAGCGGTGAGAGGTATGCGCAGTCCCGGTGTGGCGAGGTCGGTGCCAAAGCGCTCAATGTAGCCGGGTTGCGCGGCGACGGCGGCGATATAGGCGAACAAGTCTTCGGGCGCGGGAGCCTCACCGTAAACGCGCGTGAGCAACTCGAGAAGGCCCGGCGCGAAATTGGGGCTGCTCGCGGTGGCGTCAGACCAGAGCGGGAAAACACGGCCGCCGCGTCCTGCGTAATGGTGCATGTCAGGGATAAGGGCAGAAATGGTGAGCGCTGGTCCATCGGTTGGCGAGCGATCATCGATGGCCGTCAAATACACTTGGTTCTGAGATTGATCTGACCACAGCGCCGCATTAGGTGATTGCAGCAGGCGGATATCCGGTATTATCCATTGCCGGTCGAAGGATCTGAAAGCGTACCTAACAGGCGAAATAACAGGATCGAGATCTGACCTGACAGATTTCTTGCGCTGAGGAATAGCCCCCAGCCCGGCGGAGATGAGCTTGTCGATATGTCGGTCAGCAGGCAGTCCGTTGCGCAAATGCGGAAAGAAGAGCTCCGCTTGCCGTTCCCGGTCGCGCGTCCGCTGTAGGGCGGTCCATCGCTCGCCTAGCGATCCCGCGTCCGGAGCTATGACCCATGTTCTACCAGCTCGTACACCGGAGCCGCCGTCGTTGATCAAAGCAGTCAGCAAAGGGTAACTTTGCCATTCAGCAGTTGAATCTGCCAAGAATGGCGCGCGCCATCCGGTGGGGCCGTCAACCCACCCATGATCGTCGAGTGCCAAGGCAGCGAGCGCAGCGAACTTAGCCTCGCGCGTTCCTGCAGGAAGCGCCCTAAAGCGCACGCGGGCTGGCACTTCTGGGTCGTTTGCGATTGAGCGTTCGGCGAGGACGATGCACACTGGCTGCTGGACGCCCTGAAAAATGCGCGTTGCTACGGGCGGTTGATGGCCGTCCGGAGAGCAATCGATCACCCAGATTGTGTCGCAAGAACGCCGCAGATCGCTACGCATCTTCTGAAAACCTGGTCCAGCGAGAAAGCCCGCCGCTGTAATGAAGCAGACCACACCTGCACGTTCGTTTGCTTGAATGCCGGGACCAAAGACCTTCCACGCTGCCCAGCGCCAAAAGTAGATGTAGAGATTGTGTATGTGCTGAACGTAGGTCCCCAATTCCCACTCCGCAGGGGGGATCCAGTCTGCAAGGGGGGCAGGCACATTCGCGCTGCCGCGCACGACCCAGCCTCCTTTATCCCGCGCGTTTTCGCGATACGGTGGATTACCAATGACGACCGTGATCGGCTGCCTAGCTTTTATCCGGTTCGCCTCGGCGCGCGACTGTGCCAACACCCGCAGCAAACCGGGAATGTTCTCCTCAGCCTCGTTCGGATCGCCTAATGTATCCGTGACAAACAGGCGTAGCGGCGGCAGCGTGGCGACCGCGCCTTCTTCGAGGCTTACAAGCTCGGCAAACATCCGTAGCTGGGCTACAGCAAATGGGCCGAACTGGATTTCAAAACCAATCAACCGGGATGTCGCAGCTTTGAGTGCGGCAGCGACTGCACCTTCACCCTGCGCCGAACGCACTGTGTCGCCGATTTGCCTAAGTACGCCGAGCAGGAAGGTGCCTGATCCAACCGCAGGGTCGGCGACCGTGACATTGGGAGAGGCGAGTCCCGTTGGCAAGCCGAAGCGCGCAACGAGGGCCTCGTCGGTCAGCCGCACCATCGCCGTCACGACCTCTGGCGGCGTATAGTAAGAGCCGGTCTTCTTTCGGAGCGCATTGTCGTAGACACCGAGAAATGCCTCGTAGAAGTAAAGCCACGCCTCAGGATCGCCCTTTGCGATGACCGACCAGTCAACAACGTCGAGCACGCGTGTGAGCGTATCAAGGGATGTCTTGAGCGCGGCCTCAACCTCGGCCTCTTCCGTGAGCAGGCGAAGGGCAGCTCCAATGAGCGTGTCTTGCTTACCGAGTGCTTTGGCGACCGTATCGAGCCCGCCGGCCAGAGGGATATTGCGGGAGCGAGCCATGAGCAGGCCGAAGGTTACCGCTTGCGCGTAACCATCGGCAAATTGCGCGTCGTCCGCGTGCGGGAACAATAGCATGCGCCAGTCATTTGCTAGGCTGGTCAGCGCCGGCAGACCACGAGACATTTCCTCCGTCACTTCATCTCGAAGTAAACGGCATAGTCGAGCTGTGACGTGTGCGAGCTCCCGCGGGAAGCGTGGCGAGATAGGTTGCCACCCAAAAAAGTCGCGTATTAACGGTAGCAAAGCTGCGGGTGCAGTCAGTTTTGCTCCGGCGCTTTCTATGCCACCTTCTAATCGAACGAGACCGATGGCTTCGCCGTTTCGCCAAAGTCCGAAACTTTCACCGTCGGTGTATAAAAGGTTGGGAAGCGACCGAAGCTTCTCCCATTGAGCTTTGTCGTGGGCGTCACGGAAACGGCGAGGGTCTGAGCCCTTGCCTGGGGCTTTTACCTCGATGAAGCCTACGAGGGCGTTGGTCACTGTAACCGCATAGTCCGGGCGGCTTTTCAACGCTGCGATCGAGCTTTCGCCGACCATCGCCATGGCGCCGGGCGCTAAGCCCGTGACGCGTGCAAGGGCGCCCAGAAGCACCTCCAATGGCCCCCGCAACTGGTCCTCTGGCTCTCCGGACACGGCAGGATTATCGAGCTTCCGCTTGGCATCCGCGCCAAATGTGGAGACGGCGTCAAGTACGGGATCTGATGTCATTAGCAGGTGACTTTCTCAGCGCGCATGATGAGTTCCTCGTAATCTAGTGCAAGGCGGATGTGGGATTATTGAGCGCCCATCGGTTTCACGATCGACAGCTCGGATGTTGCTGAACCTCATCAAAAGGCCTTCGTCCTCATGGCCTTGCTATTTCTCCGCGTTAGGCCAAGCACCTCCCGTTCGAAGATCGGCGATGTCCTCAGAATCTTTGGGAATCTGCATTGAGATGCGCCAATCGTTCGTTTTTCGCCGGCGCGAGGCGAATTCGACGCGCTGGATCGCGGCCATCTTGTCGGATGCGTACTCGACCTTGTGCGCCGCATCGAGAGTGATCTGCTCGGCCTCTATCCAAAGCGCGACGGTGAGTAGGACGTCGCCGAGCACGCAGGGGCCGTCGGCGGTAGTGAGGGTGACTGAGCCGGGATATGGGAAGCATGCCGTCCGGAATGCAGGCGGTTGCGCCTTTTGAATGCCGTCAAACGGATCCGTAGCCTCTTGAATTTGGTTCCACAGATCATTTAGAGACCAAGTTGTGTCAGACTCAGTATTGCAAAAAATCGGCGCAAGCGGGTCAGTATCCTGCGGTAAAGTGAAATCGACGTCCTGCGGACTGGGAACTTTCCAATCGAGCGAACGAAATCTCCGGATGCCGACCCGTGCAATGGCGCAGGCCCTATGCCAAAAGAGCACAAAGTCCAGTCGCAAGATCGAGTTGATTTCCGCAACCGTAATTTCCGAAAGTCTCCGCAGAGAAATGCCGGCATGAGACGCGGCAATCTGAGCTTCCGGGGAAAAGCCAGATACACTGACGGCAATGGTTCGATCCGCGCCAATCGAAGACTTCTTTGTGGCTAGCTGCTCGATCCAAGTTACATCCTGAGTCTTTTGCCGGCGTCGACATTCGATCGTAACAAGCATTTCGGTGGTGCCGACCCGCGCACGAATGCTGGCATCCACTTCTCTCATCCGACCGGTGAGCTTGCAGCGCAGACGATCAGGCGACGTAACGACGAGGCCCTGAGGCCCGGCGTCGGCCTCAATCCGCGCGACTAGGCGTTCGAACTCGCGCCATTCCGGGTCCCGACGCCGCGCGGTCATCCCTTGGCACCGCCCTTTGCCCCGGCGTTTAGGAACATTGGGAAGAAGCTGATCTGCTTCTTGATCTTGATCACGTCACCAACGCCAATTGTATTGGCCTTCCTCCGCTCACCTCCAGCGGGGGTTATGACCTCAAGGTCCGGATTTTCTATGATCGCCGCATGCACATCGTCCGCATGTGCAGGTGTGATGTTGTAGATGCTCTCATAGAAGTCCATGACGGGCATGGCGTTTCCGGATTCCGTGATCAGGCGCGGAATATCCCCGAGAAGCTGATTCTTCGCCGATGCTCGACCGCTAATATCGAAGAGATAGAGCATGCCCTCATCATGCTTTGGATCGTAGGACAGCATGTTAAGGCCAGACCGACCGAAGTGCGCCTGTAAGCTGGTGTTGTCGTGAAGGATGTTATTGTAAACCTGCCTTGCCCGATAAGCATTGGCGAAGTGGATCAACCAGTACCGCCATCCGCCGGGGTTGTTGATTGAGAACGGGCTGACATAGGGCGCGCACAATCGGAAAGCGTCGAAGACGATTTTCTCGGCTGTGCCGAGCCAATCCTTCTGACTCATCAGCGCATCCAGCGCTTGGATGTCATTGCTCGTCAAGCCGAGATGGTCGAGTTGGGCGCGAAGTCGCTCCGGCTGGTCCTTCTGAAGGAACGCCAGCAGGGAACTAATGACGAAGGTGTAGAAGATCTCAGCCGCAGGATAGGAGTACATGATGTCGAGAATGGTGTTTCGCTCGACGTGACTATGCCCGCACTGATCGAGATTGAAGATGACGCTTCGATACCTGCCTTGCTCCAACAGGCGCTTGATATTGGGATATGCGACTTCGAAGAAGTCGTTCAGATACTCGATGCGCAAATGCAATTTGGGACAGGCCTGGCTTACCTCCGCTTGCATGGGTGCGATATGCGTCTTCAAAAGCTCGATGACGTCACGGCTGGCATCGTTGAACACCAGTAGGCATTCGACTTCGACCGCGCCCAGCCCTTGGACCGCGCGCTGCGTGTTCACAGCCTCGACTGCTCGCTCTAATTCCTCGATGAAAATTAACGGCGAGCCGGGCGAGCCGCACTGATATCGCCCCCCACCAGCAAAACCGTCGACAATGGCGAGCCTAAACTGCTCCTGCTGAGGCAGCTTGCAGCGGACGGTCAGGTAGTCGAAGACATACTCACGCAAGATCTTATGTTTGCGGCGTGAGTGCTCCTCCAGTTTTGCTCCATCGGCCCATTCATATCGTTTTTCGACCACCTATGCTTACCCCCCCGGACGGATGTCGTTCTACATTGCTACCGTGTCCTGCGGTGTAGTCGGCATCTCGTCCCAGGTCTGACCTCGATACTCACGCCCGTTGGCTTTCTTTGAACGCTTTTTATTATCCTTGCCCCAGGTTCCCCACTGCTTGAAGAAGAAAGCAGTACCGGCCGTCAGACACTGGCCGTAAATTTCATCGATCCATTCTTCCCTGATCGGTCGAGCGGATTTGCCACTTTCACCGCCTACGATTGCCCAATGGATGTCACGGAGATCCACGGCGCCAACCGATCCAATTAGAGGCTCAAAGGAGATGAAGCGGATGGCCGCGGGTGCCTGGCGAAGATAGTCGACTCGGCTCACGACGTCCGCGTTTTCGATGCTAGTCCCCAGCCAGACATTGGGCAGGATGTCGCCCATCTGCGAGGCGACGAGGGCTGCCATTCGCTCGGGACGCTTAGTAAGGATCTGATAGTTGTGGCGCGGGGTCTCGCGCATGACCTTCCAGACCTTGAGGATGAATTCCTCGCTGACACCCTCGTGAAAGAGGTCGCTCATCGAGTTTACAAAGATTTTCCGCGGTTTCTTCCATCCGTAGGGAATGGCCAGCGCCTCGCGGTCTTCCCGCACCACGCCATTCCACACCGTGCGCTTTCCCGTCTTTCGGGTAAGTCCCGCATATTTCGCGATGCCCATGGCTTCGAGGCGTTTGGCCATTTCCATCGCGTAACAATGGGTGCAGCCTGCGGTGACGATGGAGCATCCTGCGACGGGATTCCAAGTCGAATCTGTCCACTCTATCTGAGTTTCAACCATCTTGCCCTCCCGAGCATTCCTTGACCCGCCGCCACATCAGACCACTCCGCGTATCGGATTGACGACCTGGAGTCCGGCAAAGTCTTTTTCGTTATCCGTCACCAGCACGCACGCGTTCGCACCGGCGACAGCGGCGATGATCATGTCGAGCCCGCTGCGCGGCTTGCCGGCCGCTTTTCCTTCTGCCATCAGCCGAGCCCAGATCAGTCCCGCCTTGTCGTCGAACGATAGGATGCGGCCCGCAAACAGCGTCTGCGGCCCTTCCGACCCAGAGAACCACTTGTCGAGTACGTCGCGTTTCTTGCCATGAGGTATCTCCAGAACCCCGCGAAGGATTTCCGCAACGGTCAGCGAGGCGATAAACAAATCCTCGTCACGCTGTCTCGACATCCATACCAGGAGCGATTCCGACGGCTGCGATTTGACGACATTGCTGATGATGTTGGTATCGAGGAGGTAGCGTGTCACAGGTCGATTTTGCGTCCCTCTTCACGGGGTCGGGAAAGATCTAGGTCAGCTCCCACTAGCGGCGAACGACGCAATGCGGCCAGGATCCCGCCAAGCTTGGGTGGCTCGCCGACGATGGTCTGGCTGACAGCCGCGCGCAGGCTAGAGGCATCCGGTCCATCTTCGGCCAGGCGACGAGCCAAAGAGCGAATGAGGTCGCGATCGGCATCGCGACCAAGCACCTCGAAGCGCGCCAAACCGCGCTCGCTGAGGCGAGATCGATAGTTTTGAATGGCGCGCTTTTGCGAACTGCCCATGGTTGTCTCCGACTTATTTCCAGTAATATAACCAGAATAGAGGGTTTGATCAAGGTGCGGTCAGTCCGGGCGGTGCTCGCCTGCCGTTGGATGGCATCGGTCTGGGACGCGTGATATGAGTCGCGCGACGGTACTTTTTGACGAGCGTCGAGCAGGCCGCTGGTCACCGCGAGGTGCAAAGATCATCCGACTGATGCCGATAGTTGGCGAAACCTCGAAAATATTTTTTTGGCAATTTTTTCCTTTGAAATCAAAAGCGTAACTTTTTGACGGACTCAGAGTCGGAGTTTTTGCGCTGGAAAGAGAAATATTCAAGCAAGTTCAATTAGTTATTCGATATTTAAACAATCGAGTGGGAGTGATCTAGGGTCGTTTCAGACCGTCTCGCTACGTGCCGATTATCGCGCGATCCAGTTGATTAGTAAGGATTATTTTTTCCACCCCGTATCGCTGCATATCACCCCAACCTAGCCACTTTGTTGGTAGCGATGTTGGTATGGCGCAGGATGGTCGAGAAACGGGCTTTCGCTACCAACAACCCCCTTTGTTGGTATCCGTTTGCCCCAGACCGGATGCAGATTTATGGGCGATCTCACTGATAAAGAACTGAAAAATCTGAAGCCGAGGGCCAAGCTGTACAAGGTGACGGACCGCGACGGGATGCATGCGGCCGTCACGCCGACAGGGGTCATCTCGTTCCGGTATCAATACCGGGTGAACGGGCGGCAGGAGACGTTGACCATCGGTCGATACAGCGGCGAGGCGGCGCGCAAGCTGACACGGGCGCTCGACGCGCTGGAATACGGAATGGAGGTGTCGCTTGCGGAGGCGAGGACGCTGCTGGCGCGTGCCCGGCGTCAGGTGGAGAGGGGCGAGTCGCCGTCGAGAGCCAAGGTGGAGAAGCGCACCGCGTCAGCCGAGGCGTTCACATTCGGCGGGTGGGCGGAAGCCTATTTCAAGCACAAGGCCGATCCCAAATCGGGAGCCGAGAAACTGGCTGACAGCACCTTGGCGATGCGCCGATCCGTCTATGACCGCGCCATCGCGGGAGAGTTTTCGAAGCTCAAGCTGGGGGAGGTGACGCCGCACCGTCTCAAACGTCTGTGCGACGAGGTCAAGGAGAAGCGCGGGCCAGCCGTCGCCGTGCATGTCCGTGAGGTCGTGTTGCTGGTGTTCCGCCACGCCCAAGGATGCGGTCTGGATGTGAGCAACCCGGCCGGGTCCATCCGCACCAGCGCCATCGCTGCGTTCGAGCCACGCGACCGCGCCCTGTCGCCGTCCGAGGTTCGTGCGGCCCTGGCAGCATTGGATGGCCCTGTCAGGAATTCCGTGTGTGGGCGGGCGGTTGAACAATTTCAGGCCATGGCCTGTGTAAAGCGCTCACCGTAGAGAATGGCGAACTGCGCTTTGGCCATCGCCCACTCACGAGGCGGCATCTTCCACTCCTTTTCCGAT
>DRFF01000093.1 GCA_011050685.1 Aurantimonas coralicida | reverse complement strand
TTCGCCGTCGAGAAGGCGGGCGACAAAACGCAGACGTTCCTCCATCACCGAACTCTCTTTCCACGGCATCAACACCTCCGGCAAAAAGCCAAAAGTGTTACCCATGTGTCCGGTACAAAACGTCACCTATGTCTCAGGTCGGGCAGCATAAATCGCTTTCTATAGCGATATAAACCACGGCGAACCTGCCCGGCTTACTGCCGGGCAGGTTCGCCGTGGTTTCCCTACCGATTTGCCGATGGTGGGCTTCGACCTTGCCGGGACCGTCGGCGCCAAGGTCCGGCAATGGCTGGCTTCGCCATCCGAACTGGCCTCACCGGCCACGCCAGCCTTAGCGCCAAGGCCCGTCATGCACTAAGATTTGCCCCGGACCCGGCAGGACCACGTGCCGAGAGGCATCGAAGACCGCGTCGACCGGCCGCGAGGGGGCGCCGCTTTCGGGCACCAGTTCGACCATCCGTCCATCCTCGATCACGACGCCGCCAGCCGCACCGTCGGCAAGGATCGCGAGCGGCTGCTTCAGCCACAGCCGCGTCACGCCGCGGACTCGACTATCGGCAGGCCGCCCTCGGCAGCGAGAAAGGCGAGGATGTCGCCGACGCCCTTGGCGCGCGACAGGTCGGTGAACAGTGTCGGGCGCGCGCTGCGCGCGCTGGCCGCGTCGATCCGCATCCGCTCCAGATCGGCCCCGACATGGGGCGCCAGATCGGTCTTGTTGATGACGAGCAGATCCGAGCGGCTGATCGCCGGCCCGCCCTTCCTTGGGATATCGTCGCCCTGGCACACCGAGATGACGTAGATCGACAGATCGACGAGGTCCGGCGAGAAGGTCGCGGCGAGATTGTCGCCGCCCGATTCCACCAGCACCAGATCGAGATCGGGGTGGCGGGCGCGCAAATCGCGGATCGCCGCGATGTTGATCGAGGCGTCCTCACGGATCGCGGTGTGCGGGCAACCACCGGTCTCGACCCCGATGATGCGGTCGGAGGACAACGCTTGCAGTCGCACCAGCGCCTCGGCGTCCTCGCGCGTATAGATGTCGTTGGTCACGACCCCGATCGACCACGTCTCGCGCGCCGCCTTGCAGAGTTTTTCGACCAGCGTCGTCTTGCCGGAGCCGACCGGGCCGCCGATGCCGACCCTGAGCGGGCCGTTTGCGTGGATCATGACCGGAAGAGCCTCGTTCGGAGCGTCTCATGCCGCAGTGCGGCGATGTCGGACCCTAGCGCCGCCGAACCCAGGTCGTCCAGCGTCGATCGCGTAGCCCGTTCGGCCGTCGCCTGTATGACCGGCTCCAGCCGCCGCAGCACCCGCACCGCGTCGCTCTGGGCCAGCGGAACCAGCCGCACGGCGGCGGAAACCAACGATGCCGCGAAGCCGTGAGCATAGCCGAGCAGCGTATCGGCGAGCGGCAGTCCAGCGCTGGCTGCTAGGCGTCCCGCCGCGACGGGGTAAGACTCGGCCGCGCTGTTTTCCTCACGCCCCCCGACGTGTCCACCCTGCCCGGACGCACCGAGCCACGGCCGCGATGCCTCCGCGAAGGCCGTGCCCAACGCCAGCGTCTCGGCGCGCCGTTCGGCGCTTCCCGCCAGCGCCAGTGCCAATTCGGCCACGGCGGCAAGTCGGCCAGCGTCGCCGTCCTTGACGGCGTGCCACGCTTCGGCAAGCAACACACCATCGTTCCAGCCACTGCCACGGTCGAGCAGCACCGCGATCCAGTCGGTGACGCTGTCAGCGTCGGCGAGCAGCCCCTCGGCGACCACCGTCTCCAACCCGTGCGACCACGCGAAGGCCCCGATCGGAAACGCTGGCGAAAACAGCGTCAGCAGTTGCGGCAGATGCGCGGCGGCTTCGCCGTTCACGCCAACCGCCTCTGGTGTCGTTGAGGGGGCGATATGATTCACCGGATTGGGGTCTCGGGCGAAGGCTCGTGGTCATGATCATGGCCGTGCGCCTCATAGGCGCCGCCTTCCGGATCGAACCCGGCCTTGATGTCGGTGATCGTCGCACCGAGGCCCGACAGCATCTCGCGAATGACCGGGTCGCGGCGGATCAAGATGCGGTCGGCGAGAAGCTGCGCCGGCAGATGGCGGTTGCCGATCTGCCAGGCCAGAACGAGGAGATGCCGGGCGTCCTTGCCCCGGACCTCGTAGAGGTCTTCGGGCCTGGCCCGCACCGCGATCAACCGGCCGTCGTCGAGGCCGATCGCGTCGCCGTCCCTGAGCAGCGTTGCCTCGGGTAGATCGAGCAGAAAGGCGATGCCGTCGTCCGAGACCATCGCCATGCGTCGGCGATGCCGCGCGGTCTCGTCGAGCGTGATCGTGTCGGCGGCGTCCGTCCATTCGCCCGCGCGCTTGACCGAAGTGCCAACGATCATTCAATCTTCCTGCTTCCGCACGCTAGCGCGCGCCCTGTCGCCTTTGCAGCGACGATACGGCGGCGACAAGCAAGCCGCCACCCCCAAGCCGCGCACCAGGCATGAGGAGCCGTCATGCCGCTGCAAAACCGGGTAACCCCGCTGGGAGAGATCATCGCCGATCCGGCGCGGGGCACGCTGATGGGCAATCGCGGTATCCTCCATGATGGCGACCGCGAACTCGGCCAGAGCCGCTGGAAGCACAAGGCCTGGATCGCCTGCGTCCTCGCCTTTCGCGGCAGGCGGCGCACGCCGATGACGCCGGGCCGCTACACCGAACTGTTCTTTCTCGACGAGGCGACGGCGCTGGCCGCCGGCCACCGCCCTTGCGCCGAATGCCGGCGCGCCGATTTCAACGCCTACCGCGCCGCTTGGGCGACGGCTCACAACCTCGACGCACCGCCGTCGGCGAAAGCCATGGACGACATGCTCCATGCCCATCGGGTAAAATCAAGGCTGCGCGAACAGGTGCATCA
>DRFF01000092.1 GCA_011050685.1 Aurantimonas coralicida | reverse complement strand
TGACCGCGATCTCAATCCGCGAAATCAATCACCCCTGAACGAAACAAGGCTCTTCAATCCTCACGCCCAAAACTGTCCGCGACTTTCCGAAATGAGTGTCCACGACTTAGCGAAACGGCTGTCCTGAATCAGCGAAATCCGCAGCCTCCGGCATTGAAGCAGGCCCCATCTTCAGGGGCATAACCCGACATGGGCGCGTCGGGGATCAGCGTCTGTCGGGAGAAGCCGTCTCAATCGTGGTGAAGGAGCGCTTGGCAGCGGCTGGCTTCGATCCCGAAGGCTTCTCGGGACATAGCCTTCGTGCCGGCTTCGCCACCAGTGCCGTTCAGGCCGGAGCGTCGTCATGGAAGATCAGGCAGCAAACCGGGCACGCCAGCGATGCAATGCTCAGCCGCTATATTCGTGATGGCGAGCTGTTCACGGATAACGCAACGGGGACCATTCTCTAGGCCGTATACCCATAAACTGGTGGGGGTTCACATGTCCCCCGTCATCGGCTATCCGCAGATCATCCGCGTTGATCAAGGCACCGAATTCGTGTCTCGGGATCTCCACCTTTGGGCCTACACGAGGGGAGTGACGCTCGACTTCTCAAGGCCGGGCAAGCCGACCGACAACGCTTACATCGAAGGGTTCAACGGGCGCTTCCGTGCAGGATGCCTCAACCTGCACTGGTTCCTGACGCTTGCCGACGCAGCGGAAAAGTCGGAGGATTGACGCAGATACTACAACGAGGAGCACCCGCATAGGCCAATCAGGAACAAGGTCCCGGTCTCGTTCATTACTTGCGACGGCGCCACCGGCCCGCCTTCGTAACAAAGCCAGGAAACTCCAGCTTCCGGCGATCCAATGAATGGGAGCGAAGCAAAAAGGACGCGGCGATAATCGTCGCTGGATGAAAGTTCAATGGCGGTCACAAGGTGGCCAATCATGGCGGCGGACCTACGGTTGAGTGCTCGCCGAGCGGCGGTGCCCGCGCTCAAGCCATGGTCAGCAGGAGCAAGAGGCGCCGCATGATCCCTTCGCAACATGGGCAGGGCTGAGACGCCGCGTATGGGTTTCTCCGGTTCGACGCCGCTTGGTGTCATGGGGGAATGCGATCCCGGGTGGCCGCCAGGGCCGGGTGCCGGCGGAAGAGCGCGCGAGCGTATGATTGGGCGATGCTAACTCTGCTCACCTAGACCAGCGCGCGCGAGTTTGTCCCGGATAGAGTTTCTCACCTGATCTGGTGGTGCCGTGCCGTCTACCAGAACGACTTGCGAGTAGAGGTCGGCCAATTTCTGATAGCGCTGGCGTACAGCCTCGAGGATTTCGCTCCGTTCCAGCGAATGGAGGAGCCGACGGCCACTTATCCGCTGCAGCGCGACTTCGGTCGGGACGTCCAGAACGATTGTGAGGTCAGGCAAGGGAGTGAAGCTGAGCTGCTCTTCGATCGTTCGCTTCAGATCGGCGTCCTCCCGTCCGAGCGGCTGATAGGCGGCTGCCGAAAGCACCGACCTGTTCTGCAGGAGCACAAAGTCCGGATTCGCCCGCACGAACGCGAGAGCCGGGAGGATTTTCCGAGCCGCATGGTCGCGGCGATCTTCAGTAAATAGCGCACGCTGCTCTAGCGAGTCGGACGGCAAGTCTGTGAGACGGGCCCGGAGAGCACGGCCATGCGGCCCGTAGCTGGGCTCCTGAAGGATGATCGGCGTCAAGCCGTCGCGGTCTAAGCGCGCCGACAGGAGATGGAGCTGCGTGTCCTTTCCGGACCCATCGATGCCCTCGATTGCGATGTAGCATATCATATTGTCGTGAGTTCAGGAGGGTTGCCGTGCCCAGAAGCCTCGACTTGCTTTTGGATCGATGACGCGGCGGCCTTCTCAAGGTCTTCGACGCTACGACCGGAGATGGGCCGAACCTTTCTTAGTGTCTCCTCTACGATGCTGAATCTCAGCCGCTGCTGCGGGCTCTTGCCGACGGCCGATCGGACAGCCTCGAGGAGCTTCGCGACGTTATCGTCGGTTTCATCGCCGAGATTGGTCATCTTTTTGGTCTTCTTGTTAAGCTCCTTGAGGTACTGTTGGAGCCTTTCTAAGGTGGGATGGTCGACAGTTATGGTGAAGTCGAACCGCCCGGCCCGCTTGATTGCACTGTCAATCTTCCAATCGTGGTTCGTGGCAAGGAAGATGAGGCATCTCGCCTTGTCGTGAAGGTCTTGAAGTCGTGGAAGCATCGCGGAGGTAGTAAATGCGGCGATGGTGCGGCTCTTGTACGCATCTCCTACGCCGCCGCCCGCTGGGGTCTCTTCGTTGCTTGCTGCCTTGCACGCGGTCGCTGTGGCCGGCGCATTGGACTTCTGCGGCTCTTCCTCGCCACGGGAGAGGAAAAACTCCTCGAACTCGTCGAAGAAGATCACGCATCCGCGGAGATGGTTGAGAAGGCCGAACACGTGGTTGGCGCGCGCCTCCATCCGATCGAAGCCCTCCTGGAAAATGGAGGCGGCGGGAACGGCGACCATGGGCCAGCGTGCAAGTCTGGCGATCTCCTTCACCAGCGACGTCTTTCGCGTCCCCGGGCTACCCGGAAGAATTCCGGCGCAGCGATCGTGCTGAGGCTGTTCGCTAGGGCTCTCGAGGATGGGCGCGAGGACTTTGAGAACGATGCTTTTACTAATCGCGGCGTCCACCTCAGGATCGGTCCAGTTGTCCTCGATTTCCTGCTGCTGCTTGGCTGAAGTTGGGCGCGTGGCGGCCCAGCCGTGCGGCGGCAGGTCCGGCCAGACGTATGGCCCTTCGCCGCGGGTCCAGCGCCGAGATGGCGAACTCGCGGTGTCGTCGATGAGGTAGTGCTTGGTACCGAGCTCAAGGTCGAGTTCCTCGATCACGCGACGGTTGATCCAGTCGTTCAGCACGTTCACGAACCCGGAGAGAAAGTGGCAGACGATCGCCGTCGCCCACCCCAGCGTGGTATCCGGTGAGACCGTGTGGTCGTCCTGCCATCCATTCAGCGTTGACCCGGTGGAGGCGGTCTTCTCCTTCGGCGCCTTGCTTGCTTGGTAGAAAGTGGGAATGACGCCGTTGACAAAATACTTCCGCATCATGGCGACGATAAGCGGTCGGGCGGCGTCGGGCACGCGCGGCTGGAAATAGAGCCAGCTAAGGCAGAGCGCGACTTCGTGACTGGCGATGTGCCATGGAGCGTTCTTCTTCCGGAACACGGGATGGGTCGCAGGCCAGCTTCCATTCTCCTGCTGCGCGGCGGCGAGGGACTCCACGATCGCTAGGCACAGGTCCTTATCGACGTGCTCGTCGTAAATCGCGTAGATGCACCCGGCGAATGCCAGACGAACTGGATCCTGCTTGTGGGTGACGCCGCGCTGGAAATAGTAGGACTGCTCGATGGCGAACGACCGAGCACCCGCGACGACAGCCGATAACCCGTCGATCTCCTCCACCCCGAGGGCGTGAAGCGCTCGAAGGCTGTGGAGGGTCGCGAAATAATGCCTGGACTCCGGGCGTCCCTCCTCGAAGCGGACTTCACCGGCGAACCCGACGCCCACCTCCTTAAGTACGCTTGCGTCTTTGATAGCTTCTCTGAGCCGGGTTTCGATCAGCATGCGCTCGGTGAAGTCATCGTATTGGCCCTCGGCCATCGTTCGCGCCACGACCTTTTGCCCCTCCTCCTTCTCGTCGAAGAGGATATCCGAGGTCGTCGCCTTATCGAAGAATTTTGACGACTCGACCTTCACGCCATGAAAGCGGCTGAGATAGTCGGCGACCTGTATAAAGTCGGCGAGGTGGGCGATGTCGAAGGTGTTAACTTCGTAGGGGTCGATCTTATCAGGCTGGTGCTCTCTGTTGCGAACTTCAAAGAGCCGGTGACCCGCCCGGCCAATAATTGGCTTCTCCGCAAGTTTCTTGAAGGATTCGCTCCACGATGGGGCAAGCTTGCCCTTGCTCGTGTCTTTGAGCCGGTCCGCATAAAGCAGGGCGATGTAGGCGCGCGCCGATGTTGTGATGTGGGGCGCAGCCTTCCCGTCCTCCTCGCCCACTGACTTGGAGTCTTTACGAAACGAGCCGTCGTCCTTCGCGAAGCCGCAAACGGCGTCCGCAGCTTCCTCGGCCCAATTCTCCACAGTGGTCCTTAGCAGGACAAGATCTTGTACCGAGGTAATCGACGCTAGGTCGGCGGGGTCGTTCGCATTGTTTGAGTGCTGCAAGTGATGTCCTCGAAATTCGTGTCCGGAAAAGGTTAGCCTACGCCGAGTAGCCGACAAAGCGCGGGACGGTCCTCTACTCCCTTTCGAAGCTCATGAAAGTGAAGACAGGCACCTTGGTCGAGCGTCGCACCTTGTCACAGCCCTGGCCAAACTTCTCGAGATAGCGATCGGCAGGGATAAACCCGTCCTCCATGTGTGTGAGCCTCCAGCCATTTTTGACGAAGGCGTTCACATAGGTGGGGGCGGGATGCAAATAGTAGGTGAATGGCCCAACCGAGTTTCCAATTCGGATGGAGAAGCTCTGTAAAGCGCCCAAGTCGGTCGTGATCAGGTAGCCACCGTCGTCCGTAGCTCGTCCTGTCCGGTAGAAATATGGATGTACAAGCGCAACGACTGCTGCGCCTCCCGTTCGGGTGACGCGGGCCATCTCGGCGGCCGCTGCAGCGACATCTTCGCAGTAGCAGAGAACAATGCTTGCCACGAGCGCGTCGAATTGTCCGTCGGGGTAGGGCAGGTCAATTACGTCGGCAACTTCGAAGCTGACGCCGGACTGAAGCCGTTGGGTAGCGGTGAGGTCGCAAGCGAAAGGCTTACCAATGGGAACCGCGTCAAACAGCCAGCCGCCGCCGGTGCCGATGTCCAGCACCGCGTCCATGGCTCGGTTGCCAAGCAATCGCGCGATCGTTGGCTTTAGTAGTTCGTCGCGAAGCCAAGCGGAACTAGATTTACCAGCGGTGATGTTTGAGCGGTATTCGTCGCCGAGGGCGTTCCATTCGCTCTGGGCTCTCTCATCTGGCATGTTCTGGGAGATCCAGCAGCGACATTTGCGGCTCTTCTGCAGGGGGCTTCAGAAGCGACTCAAGATCCTTGGCCATCCGCTTGGTCCACCGGGCATTGATGCCAATGAAGGGGACTTCGAAGCCCTCGGCGCTCATCTTGGTCTTGAGTTCCTCCACATAGATGCCTTCGTCCCGCACGATCGCGCGACCCTTGTTGAGGTAAGTCACGGCGCAAGCTGGCGAGAATTCGACACCAATCACCGCCAAAATCTGCATGCCTGCCGAACGCAGACGCTGCATGTAGGCAATTTGCCCCTCGGCGATGTCCTTCGATGTCTTCCGCAGGCCGTTACGCTCATACCAGACCTTGCCGTGCGGCGCGCGCCCGAGGCCGCCAGAAGCGCACTGCGACTCCGGACACGGCATCTGGAAGATGTTGATGTCGTTGTTGAGGCAGAACTCCACTACCGGCTTCACGACGGCCGCGTATTGTTTCACCACACCCTCCGCCATGACGCACTGCGCGAGCATGCAATGTGATACGAAAACGCATCGCCGTGAACGCACGTCCTCGGCGCTCATGCAGCCGCTTCGTAAGGCGTCCGGGGGATGAAGGGTCGGTCGGTGTAGCCATGGATCCAGGCGTAGTCCGCCCAGAGCCTTAGGCAGAGACCGCAGACTTGATCGGCGCAGCGCTCCTCGTATTCCTCTGCCGATAGCCAAGCCGCCTCGGTATAATAGCAGGGGTTGAGGAGGGGTTCCTCGTCGAACTCGATCTCATAGAGATGAAGATTGACATCGACGCCCATGGGGTTGATGTCGGACGACCCGGAAGTCAGATATGACCTGATCGTGACGGGCACCGCGCCCAGGCGCTCGGCGGACATCGCGTCGAATAGCGGTTGTGCGGCGGCGAGGTTACGAACGTCGGGAAGTCTCTCGGGGTTGTGCTGAATCGAGAATAGGCTCCAGACGCCTGGATAGTTCTGCATGAGATTCGAGCGCCTAACGTAGAAGGTGCTGCCTCCGATCCGACGGACGCCAATGACGGCGTGGATCGGTCTTCCGCTATTCATGCCCGTATCTCCTCAGCGAGTTCCCCGCCGTAGCCAGATTTTTCGAATCAGTACGAACAATGATCCATTTCCCGCGCGTTGTGAAGGTCGGTTGATCGCCCAATCATTCCAACTGGCCCCGCGGTGACTTTGTGCGACACCCACGTGCTCTTGCAACGTCCTCAAACGCTTGGGATGAGAGGCTGTCCACATCAGCACATCACGACAACATAAAGCGAAATCCGTGAGCGCACTGCCCCGTCGCCCTGAGAATGCGGCTGTCGAGAGCTTGACGACCGAACTAGACTCGCAGCCGGTGATGCTGATTACCGAGCGTCTGCGGGCTGAGAGGCTCATACGGATCACCAAGACAGAACCGTGTCGGATATGTTTAAGAGCGGGCTGCCATTTTGTCGTCGATCAAGGTCTTATCCATGAATCGCGATCCACGCGGGCTATTGGACATGATACACATTCATGCTACACGACTACTGTATAGCAATGTGTAAGGCGCTGATTAAGAACGATAAATAGAGCCGGGATTGATATCCCGCTTGGCTCCACCATTATCCTCAATTGCTGAACTCGATCCACACGACGTCGTCCGGGTTTTCGGGCGTGGTGCGCGCCGCGATGGTCTCGCCGTTGAAGCCGGCCGTGATCGTTTCCGGCGCGTCGCCGTCGACCGCCAGCGAGGACTTCCAGACCGAGGGCACTTCCTCGGATTCCGGCCGCCCGGCGATCGGAATGGCGCCCAGCGTCGCGTTGTCGTCGATGCCGAAATAGCCGCGCGGCCGCATCACGTTGACCACCTCGCCGGGAAGCGTCGTTCCGGCGATCGCGCCGGCCACGGCCGGATAGAGTCTGAGATTGGCGATGTCGGTCGAGCGCGGGAAGCCGGAGCGATAGATGCGCGTCACCGGATAGCCCTTAGCCGCGACGACGAATTCGTAGCGCTGGCCGGGCTGCACCAGGAAGGGCCCGAAGCGGCCGTCCGCGCCGACGGTCTTCTCCAGCACCGCCTCGCTTTGGCGCTCACCGGTCTCCGAATCGACCGCGAAGACGGTCAGCCGCGCGCCGTCGAGCGGCAGATTGGTCGGCGCGCCATTGGCGTAACCGGAAATCTCTCCCGCGACGGTCGGCGAGTCCTCCGGCTCGATGTCGAGGGTCGCCGGAACCTGTCCGGTGAGCGCCTTGTGGATGGCGATGAACGCCTCGGGCGACGTTGCGGTCTCGCGATGGTCGATGCCGTCGAGGACGACAGTGTCGGCGCCCTTCAGTTCCGGTGCGTCGTAGGAGACGCCGGTTGCCTGGCCGGGCAGGCCGAGGAACCGGGCGTCGGGCTGGGCGTAGAGGTCGAAGCGGTCCGACCGGATCACCGTCACCGGGATATTGTCGGGCACCTCCGGCGGCTGGTTGAGCGCGGTCAGGAACCGGCCGGCGCCGTTGTATTCGGAGTTCAAGCGCTCCTCGGAATTGGCGTAGACGCCATGATGGACGCAGCCGGCCAGCACCATCCCGGCGACCTTGTCGGTGCCGCCGAAATTCTTCACGTAATTGCGCGCCGTCTGGCAGCCGCGCGAATGGGCGACGATCGCGACCTTTTCGACCCCGCTCGTGGTGAGCGCCCGCTCGACCGTCCGCGCAAGCGAACGGGCGGCCTCCTCGCTCGAGGAGCGGTTTTCCTCCGCCACCGTGTCGTCGGTCCGCGCCGCGGGATGGTCGATATCGGCGGCGAACAGCCGGTCGGCAGGATAGCCGTTGCTTTCGAAGCGCCACAGCACCGGCATCCAGAACACGGCCGAATCGCCCTCGCCATGGACGAAGACGATCGGCGGCGTGGAGCCGGCCGCGTCCTCGCCGGCGGCCAGGACAGGGGACGCCGCGAGGCTTGCGGCGAGCACCGCCAGCATTGTCCGGATCGCAACCGCTCTCGTCATGTCGACATCTCCCGCATTCATCCCGTTCCTTTGCAGCAAGCCCGTTCCCTCGCAGCTAGAAAGGGCGGCAACCGGGTGCGGCAATGCCGCGCGGTGACCGCGAATTGCACGTCACGCTCTATCCCACGCGATAAAAAAGATTGACGATGGCCCGAAGCCCGCCAGATCAATACGTTGAGGTTGAAGTGGACGAACAAGGGAAAAATCTTATGAAAACACTTGGATGGGTCGCCGCGGGCATCGCGGCCATGACCATGACCGCCGGCACCGCCTCGGCGCAGGAAAAATTCATCACCATCGGCACCGGTGGCCAGACCGGCGTTTATTTCGTGGTCGGCCAGTCGATCTGCAAACTGGTCAATCGCGGCCAGGCCGAGCACGGGCTGAAATGTACCGCGCCCTCGACCGGCGGCTCGGTCGCCAACGTCAACGCGGTCAAGGCGGGCGACCAGACCATGGGCGTTGCCCAGTCCGATATGCAGTACAACGCGCTTGAGGGTCTGGATCCCTGGGAAGGCGACCCGTTCAAGGGCGAGCGGGCGGTGTTCTCGATCCATCCCGAGCCGATGACGGTCGTGGCGCGCGCCGATTCCGGCATCGAGACCTTCGACGATCTGAAGGGCAAGCGGGTCAATATCGGCAATCCCGGCTCCGGGCAGCGCGCGACCATGGAAATCATCATGGACCGCAAGGGCTGGACCATGGACGACTTCTCGCTCGCTTCCGAGCTGAAGGCGGCGGAGCAGTCGCAGGCGCTGTGCGACAACAATGTCGATGCCATCATCTACACGGTCGGCCATCCGAACGGCTCGATCCAGGAGGCGACGACCACCTGCGAGGCCAAGCTCATTCCGGTGACCGGCCCCGAGATCGACAAGCTGGTCGAGGAGAACCAGTATTATTCGGCGGCGACGATCCCCGGCGGTCTTTACGAGGGCAATGACGCGGAGACCCAGACCTTCGGCGTGCGGGCGACCATGGTCTCTTCCGAGGATGCCGACGAAGAGACCATCTACCAGGTCGTGAAGGCGGTGTTCGACAATTTCGACCGCTTCAAGAAGCTGCATCCGGCCTTCGAGAACCTCACCAAGGAGGAGATGACCAAGGCAGGTCTGTCGGCGCCGCTGCATCCGGGCGCCGAGCGTTACTTTAAGGAAGCAGGGCTTCTGTAAGCCCTCCTATCGGCGGCGGGGCCCATATCGGTCCCGCCCCTTCACCATCCCGCGACCACCCCCCGATTGTCTTCGGTCCTGACCGGATCGGCGCGGGCGTCGTACCGACCGGACCCTCTTCAGGCAAAGCGAGCTCCTGCAATGACCAAAACTCCGCGTCATTCCGAGAGCCTTGATGACGAGCGCCGGCGCGAGATCGACAGCGTCGATGTCGAAGCCGCGACCTCCCGCCAGGAATCGCTGCATGACCTCGTCGCCTCGTCCGACACCGGTGGCCGCAGTCCGGCAAGGCCCGTCGCATACCTGATCTCGGGCACGGCGCTCGTCTGGTCGCTGTTCCAGCTTTGGATCGCCTCGCCGCTGCCCTTCATGGTCGGCGTCGGCGTCTTCAACAATACCGAAACCCGGTCGATCCATCTCTCCTTCGCACTGTTCCTGGCCTTTCTGGCCTTCCCGGCGTCGCGGTCGATCTTCCAGCTCGCCCTCGGCATCGGCGTGCCGTTGCTCCTGGGCTTCCTGTTTCTGGAAGGCGCAACGGGTGTCTTGCCGGTCTGGTACGTCCCGGTGATCACAATCGCCATGATCGTCGCGGTCGTGCTGCCGTCACCCAACAAGCGCGTTCTGCCGCATGAATGGGTGCTGGCGATCGCCGGCGCGGCGACGGCCTCCTATCTCTATTTCGCCTATGAATCGATATCCGGCCGCATCGGCGCGCCGAACATGACCGACTTCATGGTCGGCACAGTCGGACTGATGGTGCTCCTGGAAGCCACCCGCAGGGCGCTCGGGCCGGCGCTGATGGTGGTGGCCTCGGTGTTCCTCATCTACACCTTCCTCGGCCCCTACATGCCGTCGATCATCGCCCACAAGGGCAATTCGCTCTCCGAGGTGATCAACCACCAGTGGATCACCACCGAGGGTGTCTTCGGCATCGCGCTGGGTGTCTCGACCTCCTTCGTCTTCCTGTTCGTGCTGTTTGGCTCGCTGCTCGACAAGGCCGGGGCCGGCAGCTACTTCATCAATGTCGCCTTCTCGCTGATGGGCCACATGCGTGGCGGTCCGGCCAAGGCGGCCGTCGTCTCCTCGGCAATGACCGGGCTGATTTCTGGCTCCTCGATCGCCAACGTCGTGACCACCGGCACCTTCACCATCCCGCTGATGAAGCGGGTCGGCTTCTCAGCCGAAAAGGCCGGCGCGGTCGAAACCGCCTCGTCGGTCAATGGCCAGATCATGCCGCCCGTCATGGGCGCCGCCGCGTTCCTGATGGTCGAATATGTCGGCATTCCCTATTTCGACGTGGTCAAACACGCATTCCTGCCGGCAGTCATCTCCTACATCGCGCTGGTCTATATCGTTCATCTGGAGGCGTTGAAGGCCGGCATGGAGGGCCTGCCGCGCGCCTATGTGCCCAAGCCCTGGCTGCAGTGGCTGGTCGGCGTCGTGTTCGGCGTCCTGGTGCTGTGCGCCATATCCCTCGCGGTCTATTACGGCATCGGCTGGATCCGGCCGGCCTTCGGCGAGAATGCCGGCTGGATCGTCTTCGCGCTGCTCATCGCCGTCTATGTCGGCCTTTTATGGTACGGCGCCAAATATCCGGCGCCGAAACTGGACGACCCGGACAAGCCGATCACCGAACTGCCGCTGCCCGGCCCGACGGTCAAATCCGGCCTGCATTTCATCCTGCCGGTCGTGGTTCTCGTCTGGGCGCTGATGGTCGACCGCCTGTCGCCGGGCCTTTCGGCCTTCTGGGCCGCGGCCTTCATGATTTTCATCCTGGTGACCCAGCATCCGATCACCGCCTTCTTCCGGGGGACCGGCAATTATGGCCTCGAGGCGGGCCGCGGTCTGATCGATCTGATCGACGGGCTGATCACCGGCGCCCGCAACATGATCGGC
>DRFF01000091.1 GCA_011050685.1 Aurantimonas coralicida | reverse complement strand
TGTCCGAAGCTGGTATCGAACCATCGGTCGGCAGCGTTGGCGACAGTTATGACAACGCCCTCGCTGAGACGATTAACGGCCTCTACCAAACCGAACTGATCCATCGCCAGGGACCATGGCGCAACATGCAGGATCTGGAAATGGCCACCCTTGGCTGGGTCGATTGGTTCAACAACAGGCGTCTGCTCGGCCCCATTGGAAACATCCCACCAGCAGAGGCTGAACAGAACTTCTATGCACAGCGCGACGTGCTCGATATGGTCGCGTGAAATGAAGCTAAAGGTCTCCGGTAAAACCGGGGCGATTCAGCGTGTACCGACACGCAAGTACACTTCTATCCCGAGCTGGTATCTGAACGACTATTGGTGCGTTGCCGCAAAGGGCGCACCGGTCGCTCAGCGGGATGCACCCCAATCGGCTCCGCCCGAGAGGCTCAGGTGGTGACAACACCTCACCACCTTCGTCGGTCTTGTCGTTACGCATATTGGTGTGGGCTATGGTTCCCACCGATTTCAGGCGAAAACAAGCGACGTCAAAGATGGTGTCGCCGGCCAGTTTCAGTAAGTAATCGTGATCCGGAGCGGCATTGCCAAACTGATACTGCACCTCGAAGAACACCGAGCTGCCAATCACGTCGCCTGCCGAAATGATGTTTACTTTAATAAGGCCCCTGGGACAGCAAAAGGACCTCGAAGGTCACGCAGACCCGGTTCAAGCCTGGATCCAGATTTCCCGCGACGGCAGAGCCGCCGAAACCCACGGCGATCACACCCTGCCCAGTGCCGCTGGTCAGCAGGACCTCCGTTGCGTCATCGTCCAGTGCTGGCTGACCGTCCAAACGTGTGCCGACCAAGCTGCCCAGCCCCTTGACGACCTTGACCGGCAGACCTCCCACTTCGGAGCACCTCGCAAGAGCGTCATCAATCAGCATATTCGGCCGGATCGTCGCCAGCACCGCGTTTGAATTTTCAACTGTTCCGGTAGAGATCGGGTGGAACAGGGTAAACCCCGTCTCCGCGTCCGGCGCACTTTCGAGCACTGCGCCGTCCAGCACCCAGACGTCGACCACGTGATCGACGGACAACACTGTTGCCTCGGCCAGCAGATGGCCCGCATGGCGGGTTTCGTTCTTCTCGGACCAGAGGCCATGAACATGGGCAAATGCCGCCCCGTCCCGCCGCCCCAAATGCGCGCCGGCCTGTAAGATGATGGCATCTTTGAGCACTGTCTCGGCGCTGTACCAAGCCACATGGCAATTGTCCGGCGCAGGGGCGGGGCGGACAAATGTCAGCGTCTTGACCGGCAGATCGACCAAGTCGAACCAAGCGCCAGCCTCGCCCACAGCGTCAGTCATCGCCCGCAAAAGTGTCGATCCTGCCTTCAGCGTGACACGCCGGTGCGTCGCCCTGCACGGCACGGTGGTGATGCGCTCTGCCGCCACCGGACCGGGATGGATCAATGTCCGCGCTTCAGACACTGGTAAGTTCCCCGCGCGCGACCAGCTCGGCACGGATTAGCTTCTTGGTGATCTTGCCATAACCCGACTTCGGCATCTCCGTCCAGAACACGACAGATTTCGGCATCTTGTAGCGCGGCACCTTCGCCGCCAGCCACTCAAGCAACGCGGCGGAATCCGGAGCATCACCACGCGCGACGCAGACGGCGATGCCGACCTCACCCCAAGTCGGGTCCGGAATGCCCAGCACCGCACATTCGCTGATGGCCGGGTGTTGCAGGACCTTCTCTTCAATCTCGCGCGGATAGATGTTGGATCCGCCCGAAATATACATGTCCGACGCACGGTCCGTCAGATAAAGGAACCCCTCGGCGTCCATGTGACCGAGGTCGCCGGTCAGGAACCAGCCGTCGCGGAACGCCTTGGCGTTGGCCTCCGAATTGTCGTGGTAACCGGCAAAGACGGCGGGACCTATGACGGCGACCTCGCCTGTCTCGCCTGCGGCGACCTCGCGCCCCGTGGCGTCTTGCACCTGCACCTGCATTCCCGTCCGCGCAAAGCCGCAGGTGCCGATGCGCATGGCGGCGTCATCGACAGAGTGATGGACCGGCGGCAGCACGGTGATATTGCCCGTGACTTCGCCCAGACCGAAATACTGCACCAAGACGGGCCCCAACACCTCCAGCGCGCGGATCTGGTCTGCGCGATACATCGGTGCACCGGCATAGATGACGTAGCGCAGGCTGGAATGGTCATGATCGTGGACGGAGGGATGCTCGACCAGCAGCTTCACGATGGTCGGCACGGTAAAGGCGTTGGTGACGCGCCACTGTGCAATCAGCCGCCAAACTTCGGCCGCGTCGAACCTGGTCCCGCCGGGAAGGATCGTCTTCACCCCGTGCGCGACTTGGGTCAACTGGTGAATGCCCGCGCCATGGGACAGCGGTGCCACGACAATGGAGGCATCGTCAGGTCCCGTCCCCGGCATCAAATCGCACAGGTGATTGGTCACGACGAATGCCATCTGACCATGAGTCAACACCGCCGCCTTCGGCTTGCCCGTGGTGCCGGAGGTAAAGAAGAACCACGCTGGATCGTCGCGATCCACGACAGCGGCTGTGACTGACGCATCCGCGTGAACCGCAACAAGCGCGTCGTAGTCGTCATCCCCCGCCCCGCCGATGGTCACAGTAAAGGCGACCCCGTCACAGGCCGCGATATGGTCCGCGAACTCGGCCCCGGCCAGCAATCCTTTGGCCCCGGACGAGGCGGCGAGCCAGGCAACATCTTCCGGCGTCTGGCGGAAGTTGGCGGGCACCCAGATGCAACCGAGTTTCCAGCAAGCGAAGGCGGCCTCGAACATCTGATTGCAGTTGGCGGATTGCACCAGCAGGCGGTCGCCCTTCTGCAACCCATAGCGGTCGCGCAGGGCGGCTGCAAATGCGGTAGACCGCGCCTCCAATTCTGCCCAGGTCCAGGTTACGTCACCCCAGACGAGGCCGATGTCGTTCGGATGTCGCCGGGAGGTGTCCGTCAGGAACTGCGACAGGTTCATCACCCGTGTGGAAACGGGCTGCATTACGCGACCCGTTCGAGGATCGAGGCATAGGACGCCACCGCGGCCCCACCCATGTTGAATACGCCGGCCAGCCGCGCATCGGGAATCTGCATTCCCCCCGCCTCGCCCATCAGTTGCATCGCGGCCATGACATGCATCGACACGCCGGTCGCCCCGATGGGATGCCCCTTGGACTTCAACCCGCCCGAGGGGTTCACGGGAAGGCGCCCGCCCTTGGCCGTCCAGCCCTCGCGAATAGCGCGACCGCCCTGCCCCTGCTCCGTCAGCCCCATTGCCTCATACTCCAGCAGTTCGGCAACGGTAAAGCAATCGTGGGTCTCCACTAGGCTCAGGTCGTCGATGGTCACGCCACCGGCGGCATATGCCTGTTCCCATGCCCGCCGCGCGCCGTCGAAACGGGTAATGTCGCGGCGTGAAAGGGCCAGCGGTTCGTTGGTATGGGTCCGTGCCCGGAAGCGGATCGCGCGCTGCAAGTCCGCCGCGATCTCGGGCGCGGCCAGCACCAGTGCGGCGGCCCCGTCAGACACCAACGAACAATCCGTACGCCGCAGGGGGCCCGCGACAATGGGGTTCTTCTCGGACACAGTGTTGCAGAAGGCCACGTCGAAATCGCGTTGCATGTGAGCGAAAGGGTTCTGCAAACCGTTGTGGTGGTTCTTGGCCGCGATCATCGCCAATTCTTCGGACCGGTCGCCGTAGCGCTGGAAATAATTCCCCGCGATCTGCCCGAACAGTCCGGCAAACCCGCCGTTCACGTCGGCTTCCTCGCGCCGGTAAGAGGCACCGAGCAGGATGTCACCGACCTCGACCCCCGGCGTGGCGGTCATTTTTTCAGCGCCCACAACAAGCGCGATTTTGCCCCGCCCGCTGGCGATAAAATCCATCGCTCCGTGCAGCGCTGCGGAGCCTGTTGCGCAGGCGTTCTCATAACGTGTCGCCGGCACACGGGACAAAGCGTCGTTGCCCATGCCCACCAGTGCGCCTTGGAAATCTTGACCTGAAAAGCCGTTGTTGAAGACACCGACAAAGATACCGTCGACGTCCTCGGCTGCGACACCCGCATGATTCAGCGCGGGGCCTGTCACCTCGGCCATCAGCGCCTCAGTGTCCGGAGCGTCGCTGCGGCCGAAAGTTGTGTGGGCCCAGCCCACGATATAGGGGTCTGTCATATTGAATTCTCCTGTAAAGCGGCCTGCGGCATCCGCCGCGCCAGCCGTAGTTCGATATCCAGTGCCTCGCGGGTCAGCATCGCCGCCAGTTCCGCATCGCGGGGCGGTTGCATCCGGCTTTCAATCGCTGCGATGGACATAGCCCCAGCAACAGACCCGTCGGGACGCCGCAAGGCTACGCCCACGCCCCAGCTGCCCGCCACGATCCGTCCAGGGTTTAAGGCGAACCCCCGCGTCCGCGTCGCCGCCACATCGCTGCGTAGCAGATCCGCGTCATAGTCCGGGTAATCCGCCGCCAGCCTGTCAGCGTTATCGGCCAGCAGCACCTCGACCTCTGAATCCGGCATCGCGCTCAACATGGCGAGCGAGCCTGCCCCAATTCCAAGGGGATGCTGCGCGCCCGTCTCCAGCGCGTGAGTGCGGATCGGGAACACCCCTTCCTCGCGGTGCAGGCAAACGGCGGCAGACCCGCGCCGCATATTGACGAATGCCGTGTCGCCGCTCGCCTTCGCCAGCCGCACAACCGCATCCGCCGCGATCTCCAATAGGCCATGGCGCGGCGTTGCCAGCGTGCCAAGGATGTAACTTTCCTCGCCCAGATAATAGAGCCGGGTAGCACTGTCTTGTTCCACCAGCCCGCGCCGGATCAGCGCCAGCATCAGCCGCCGCACCGTGGGCT
>DRFF01000090.1 GCA_011050685.1 Aurantimonas coralicida | reverse complement strand
GGATTGACGATCGTCAGATAGCCGCCACCGACCTTGGCGCCCGGCAGCATGGCGCGGGCAAAGCCGCCGCTGACGACAAGATCACCCACCGCCTCGGATGCCGTCGACGACGTGGGTGCCGCTTCGACAAGCGAGACATCGGCATGGGCATTGGACAACGGGATGCAGACAACGAGTGCCGCCGCCGCGAACACGCGGCTGATGAGAATGGTCATGATAATCTCCAGAAAGCAGGTGGGCGCGATTCAACGCGCGACAAAGTGCGGATCGGCTTCAGGAGATGGTGGGAGGACTTTGTCCGGCGCGCGCAAACAGCGCCAGCGGCCTTCGATCCGTCGTGACGGGGGAGCTCGGCAGATCGACGGAGGCGGTGTCGCGGGAAACGGGATGCGCCGCGAGCGGGATCCGGGCGTCGCCGGCGATCCCGGCATGACAGCAGGCCGCCGCCAGGCACGGACAGTCGCCCATGCGACCAGCGCCGCTCGGTGAATGCCCGGCTGTCCCCTGCCCCGTACAGATGACAGCGCCGGGCCCAGCGCCTTGCGCCGCCATCACGCCCTGCGCCATCCCGCCCAAGAGCAGTTGGACGATCAACAGCAACAGCCCAAGCGCGGCAAAGCCGTGGCGCTCGTGCCGCATGACTCTCATCGGACCGTGCTGGACTGGCGAGATGCACATGCTCCCTGCTAGCACGCTCGGGCGATGAGCGTCATCCGGAAAGGTAAGGAGGGCGCGCCGCCTGGGGATGACGTCGCTGTCACCATGATGTGAACAGGCTTGAGAGCCAGCGGACAAAAATTTTGCGATGCTGCGAAACATCACCATCGTTCCACGCGAAGGACCCACACGATGCCAGTCCCGCCAGCCGATTTCGGACGACTGGACACGCTTTTGACCTCCGCCAACGCCGGGGACGAGAATGCGTATCGTCAGTTTCTTGAGGAGGCCGCGAAAATCCTGCGGGGATTTGCCAGACGGAAGGCGCCCGCAAGTGCCAGTGGCTTCGATCCGGAGGACCTCGTGCAGGAAATCTTGATGGCCGTTCATATCAAGCGCCATACTTGGCGAGAGGGCGAACCGGTGGCTCCGTGGCTATTCGCGATCGCCCGTTACAAGGCGATCGACGCCTATCGCCGACACGGGCGCAGGGTGAACCTCGACATCGCGGACTTTACCGACAAGCTTGAGGATCCGGCGACCGTTCCGAGCGCCAACAGGCTCGATGTCACCAAGGCACTGCGGCTGCTCGCTGGGCGTCAGAGGGAGGTCGTCGCCGCGCTGTCGCTCGAAGGGCGTTCGGTCGGCGAAACTGCGAACCGGCTGGGCGTGACGGAGGGAGCGGTCCGGGTTGCGTTTCACCGCGGTCTGGCATCGATCGCCGCGAAATTTGGACGAACCTGAATATGGACACGCAATTCCTCATCGAAACGCTTGCCTCCGACCGTGATCGCAAAGTGCGCGACAAAGGACCGTCGTGGTTATTCCTCGCGGTCATGGCAGCCGGAACGACCGGGGTCTTCTTCTTCGGCGCGATCGGATTGCGGCCGGACCTCTTGTATGTTTGGGAAACGGCGCGTTTCCTGTCCAAATTCGCCATCACCGGCACTCTGGCCGTCACCGCCTTCCTGGCGATGCGCGCGTCGGCGCGTCCGGGCGTGTCCATGAAACAATCTCTGGAGTGGCTGTTTCTTCCCGGCGGCCTCCTCGCGCTCTCCGTGGCGGCGGAACTGTTCGTGCTGTCCCCAGATCTTTGGGCAACCAGTCTGACCGGCATGAACTTCCTGTTCTGCGTGATCGCTATCGTTTCGCTGGGCACCCCGCTACTGCTCATGTTCCTCTGGGCGCTACACCGACAGGCGCCCACGCGGCCGGCTCTGGCTGGCGCGATGGCGGGTCTCGCCGCGGCGTCGATGGCCGCCTTCTTCTATACTGCCCAGTGCCCCAACGACTCGCCGTTGTTCGTAGCGGTCTGGTATTCGTTTGCTGCGCTGATCCTCACCGCCGCCGGCACATTTGCGGGCCACCGTGTATTGCGGTGGTGAACCGAGCCTGCCCCACCGTCTAGCGGGCGACCGGAACTCGGCCCGAATGGACCGCCGCCAGCCTCCCTAAAATAGAATCAAACAAGTTACGCTCAAGACAAGGTGACAGTCTTGGCCGTAACCAGGCGTCTTCCCTCAGCGAATTCACTTCTGAAAGCAACCGCTTTCCGACTTGAATAGAGGAGGCGAATATGAAGACCGTTCTTATGGGACTGATCACCGCGAGTCTGATGCTCCCGGCATCCACCGTCTTGGCCGGCGGCGGCATCATCCCCGGCTCGGAAGATGCCTACCGCAAAGCGGAAGAGGACACCCGCTATGAAACTGTCCTGGGCGTGACACACGGGCCGGCGTTCATTTCCAGTCGCGTCCGCTCGTCCACGCGGTTCGGCGCCCCGGTTCGGCGGCATGCGTTCGGCAACCGCGTCCGCATCCCGGGCTCGGAGGCGACTTACCGCGATCTTCAGACCGAGAGCCGGTTGATGCTTCTTCGGTCGCTATCGGCGCGCGGCTATTGATTCCGCCCACGTCAAATTTCCATGACACGATCGGCCCGGCAATGCTGGGCCGAATTCCGTTTCCCCACGTCGCCGAGGTCGGATTGCGCCGTGCACTGTAACGGTTACGGCTTGACGATCGTATAGCCTGCCTGGTCGAGCCGCATGAGTTCGGCGACCCCTGCCTCCACGACATCCGCGTATTCGACAATCTCCGGCCGAGCGCCCTCCGCCCGCTCCAGCGAGTCCAACGTGTTGCCGCAGGCCGCGAAGCTGACATTGGGCATGCTCTGATCGAACGCCTTCAGGCGATCCATGACTGGGGACATTTCCGGGCGCAGCATTGTCATGCCAGGCCCGAAAACGACGATGCGAATATCGACCTCTTCCGCTTGGTCCGAATAAAAGCGGGACACGTTGGCGGCGATGTCGAGGGCCGAACGCATCACGGCCTCGTCGTCAACGGACACCTGAAGGGCCAGTCTTTGCGTGGCGAAGCTGGAATCGTCTTCCGCGCCCTGAGCCTTGGCGGACGTTGCCCAGCCGCCCGCCAGCATCGGCATCAGTGTAAGCCAGATGCCCACCGCGATCATCTTCACGCCGGACATGAGTGCGGCGGAATGCAAGGGACGGCGGCGGTGCATGGCAGAGTCCTCCGGCTGGTCGTCCTCAGCCGAGGATATCTCGCGATGACGATGTCAGCACCATCTATTGCCACACCGCGAGATATCCATGCTTGCCGCTCGAGCCCCGGCGATCAGTCGACGTTGCCGCCGGCTGGCCCCTCGCCCTCGCCTTCTGCCGTGTCCGGCGTGACATCGAGAACCTGCGCCCGCATCGTCACTTTCGCCGGCTCCGGCTTGCAGTCGGTGATGCAGGGATCGCTCGTCTGATAGTGCGCTTCCGCCTCGCGAGTATCCGGGATGAACCCATCCACATTCGGCATTTCGATGGTGGTGAAGTTCTCGTTCGACAGCTCGAACTCCTCATCCGTCACGATGTCGTTGAGGTAGAGGATATAGGCGGTCAGCGCGTAGACGTCGTCGTCGCTCAGCGACCGCGCGTTACCGAATGGCATCGCCCGGTAAACGTAGTCGTAGACGGTGGACAGATAGGGCCAATAGGAGCCGACCGTCTTTTCCGGACGCTGGCGGGTCAAGGTATCGAACCCGCCGGCGAGCACCGGCCAGCGACCGCGTCCCTCGCCGAAATCGCCGTGGCAGGACGCACAATTCTCGGTGAAGATCGGCTCGCCCTCGGCAACCGTCCCACGACCGACAGGCAGCCCTTTTCCATCGGGCCTGACATCGATATC
>DRFF01000089.1 GCA_011050685.1 Aurantimonas coralicida | reverse complement strand
TCGCCGCCGGTGCGAGAAGTCGCGTCGGCCACGAGCGCGCCCGCCACCAGAATGGCGGGGTTTCCTGCAGCATCATCGCGGCATTGCGGGCCGGCAACGGCGCGCGAGACTGATCGACAGCTTCAGCGGATGCAGGAAGGGATGGAGGGCCTGCAGCGTGCGGGGAAGCGCGCCGCGCATTTCCTCGACGGTCGCCGCCGCGGCCGCCGCCATGTCGGCCAACCGCTCGGGCTCGCGAAGCAGTTGGTCGACATGGGACGCCAGAGACTCCCCGTCACGCACGATCCGCGCCCCGCCGTTCTTCAGGAGACGCTGATAGGCATCGCGGAAGTTCTGGACATAGCGGCCGGAGAGGACCGCTGTCCCGAGCATCGCCGCCTCGAGCGGGTTCTGGCCGCCCTGCCCGGTGATCGACTTGCCGAGAAAGGCGATGTCCGTCAGCCGCAGATACAATCCCATCTCGCCCATGGTGTCGCCGAGCAGGATATCCGTCGCCTCGTCCGGCTGCTCGCCTCGACTGCGCCGCGCCACGTTGAAGCCCTGATCCAGCAGCGCCTGCTCGATCTCGTCGCCGCGATCGACGTGCCGCGGCACGATGATGGTGAGGAGACCGGGATGGCGCTGCGCGAGCGCGCGATGGACGTCTCCGGCGAGTGCCTCCTCGCCGAGATGCGTAGAAAGCGCTGCCCACCGGGGTCGGTGTCCGAGAACCCATTGCAGTTCGGCGAGCGCCTGTTCGGAGCTCGAGGGCGGGCCTACATCGGCTTTCAGGTTGCCGGCTACGGTCACCGCACGCGCGCCGAGGAGACGAAAGCGCTCGCCGTCGACATCCGACTGGGCGACGACATGCGCAAGATTCTCCAACAGCGCTTCCGCCAACCAGGGAGCCGCCTTCCAGCGCTTGAAAGACCTGTCCGAAAGGCGCGCGTTGACCAGGACCTGCGGGATGCGGCGCCGGCCGAGCTCCAGCATGGTCATCGGCCAGATTTCGCTCTCGGCGACGATCGCCACGTCGGGTCGCCAATGGTCGAGAAACCGCGCCAAGGTGGGCTTCATGTCGAGCGGCACATATTGGTGGATGGCACAGTCGGCGAGGTTGTCGTGGACGAAATGCGCCGAAGTCATCGTGCCGGTGGTCATGACGACATTGATGCCATGGGCTGCTATCTCGCGGACCAGCGGCGCGACCGCCGCGCTCTCGCCGACGCTCGCCGCGTGCATCCATAAAAGCGGCCCGTTATCCGGCCGCTCGATGCTGGCATAGCCATAACGCTCGCGCCGCCGTGTCGGGTCTTCCTTGCCGCGCGAGATGCGGTAGCCGACATAGGGGCCGAGCATCGGATAGGCGAGCGACCCGGCGAGACGATATGCCGCAAGCGCCGTGCGGGCGAGCGCGTCGCTCACGGCGCATCTCGCACCAGCCGCTCGGCCGCCTCGTTCGCAGCCTCGATCGCCCGGGTGATCTCGCGGCGCTTGATTTCCATCATCGTATCGTCGGCATCGGCGGGAACGGTGATCGGTTTTCCCACGACCACGGCAAGCCGGCCGAACGGCAGCGGTACCGTGGTCTTGTCCCACGAACTCGAGACGACATAGCGGCGGCTGGTCACCGCGGCCGAGGGAAGCACCGGACGCCCGGTGATGCGGGCCAATGTCACGATGCCGAGACCGGCCTTTCGCGGCGTTCCCTTCGGCACGTCGGCGATCATGCAGACTCCAAAGCCGTCCGCGAGGAAGCGGCGCAGGGCGATCAGCGCCCGGGCTCCGCCTTTTTGCGCACCGACCGTCCCGGCGCGGCCACCGGATCCGCGCACCGTCGCGATGCCGAACCGCTCGACGACGGTCGCGTTGATTTCCGCGTCGGCGCTGCGCGACAGCAGTGCCACATAGGGCAATTTGGACGGCCGGAAGAACGGCGCGAGCAGGTGCTGCCCATGCCACAGACCGACGATGGCCGGATGTTCCTCGTCGAGAATCCTCTCCCAATCGGAGGAACCCGAAGCCTCCTTCTGGGTCGCGCGCACGAAGCACAGGCCTCGGTAGATAGCGGCCCCAGCCAGGACCGTGGCGAGCCGGCTGCGAAGCACATCGCGCCCGATACGACGCCAGCGTCTCTGCCATCCCTGAAGCCAGGACCGCTTCAAGGGTGCCGCGTTCCCGGCCGTCTCGCCGGCCATTGTTTCATCCGACATGGTGATGCGTACCGAGAGGGTTGAGGTGTCTGCTCACGCATTTTCCGGATTCAGGAGACGGTGCATGTGAACGATGAAGTAGCGCACGGCCGCATTGTCGACAGTCTGCTGCGCCTTGCCTCGCCAAGCCGCGAGGGCCGATGCGTAATCGGGGAAGATTCCGACGATATCAAGGCTTCCGAGATCCTTGAAATCCACGCTCTGAAGGTCCTTCAACTCGCCACCAAACACCAGGTGCAGCAGTTGCTTGGGCTCTTGCTCTTCCATTGAAATCGAATCCTCGTTGCTGGGTCCGCCGAGCGAGATCAATCGGGAATCGCTCTCGTCAGCTGTCTGACACGCGCCATAGCATCATGTGATGCGGCCATCAAAAGACCATGGCTCCTGCCCTCGCTTCTGTAAAATGCGGGCGCGCCGCCTCGATCGCACAAAAGCCCGCCGGCCCTCTCGATAAGAAGGTCCGCGGCGGCGATATCCCAGTCGTTGGCGCGGGGGCGGATCAACGTCCCGTCGAGCCGACCCGAGGCCACGAGAGCCAGACGATAGGCGAGCGAGGGAACCGCTTTTTCCGCCAAGATGGGCTCGCCACCGGCCGCGTCAAGCCGCTTGCGCATGGCATCGGGAACCGCGAGGCGAAGCCGGTCGCCGGTGCCAGGCCGACTCACGGAGCAGACGGCTCCGTTCAGACGTGTCGGGGAATCGGCCGTCACCTCGAACACTTCGCCGAGCGCCGGGGCGGCGATGACGCCGATCACCGGGCGGCCTCGCTCGATGACGGCGATCGAGACGCACCACGTGTCCTCGCCGCGCAGATAGGCACGGGTACCGTCGATCGGATCGACGACGAAGAAGCGGTCGGCCTCCACTTCCCGAATCTCGGGCTGCTCCATCTCTTCCGAGACCCAGCCATAGGATGGCCGTGCGCCGACCAGCGCATCCTTCAGGAAGGCATCGACGGCGACGTCTGCCTCGCTGACCGGTGAATTACCCTCTTTCCACCACACCCTCGGATCGCGCCGAAAGAAGCGCATGGCGACCGCGCCGGCCTCCATTGCGGCGGCCTTCACCAGTTCGAGATCGTCGCGCATGCCGGTCAAGTCAGCGCCCCGCCACCATCATCGACTCGATGCGAAGCGTCGGCGCGACGATGGAGAACCGCTCGTCGAGATCGTTCGCGGCGGTGAGCGAGGCCAGCATCTCGCGCAGATTGCCGGCGATGGTCAGCTCCGATATCGGCGTGGTGATCTCGCCATTCTCGATCAGAAAGCCCGAAGCGCCGCGGCTGTAGTCACCGGTGACGAGATTGGTGCCGTGGCCGATGAGCTCGTCGATATACAGTCCCCGCCCGGTCTCGCGGACGAGTTCGGCGGGGGTCACATTGCCCGGCGAGACCAGCACGTTCGTCGCCGATGGCGAGACGCCGCCGGACGAACGGCTGGCGCGGCCATTGGTCTCCAGGTCGAGCTCCTTGGCCGTCGCGGTGTCGAGAATCCAGTTCACGAGGACACCGTTCTCGACCAGCGCCATCGCCTCGCCGCGTACGCCCTCGCCGTCGAAGGAACGCGAGCCGGGGCGCCGCGGCAACAGCGGATCGTCCATGATGGTGAAGGAGGCCGGCAGGATCGCCTCACCCCGGCGGTCCTTGAGAAAACTGGTCTTGCGCGCGATCGCCGATCCGTTGATCGCCGACACGATGCTGCCAATGAGACCGCGGGCGATGCGCGGATCGAAGATCACCGGATACCGCCCGGTGGCAACGGTCCCGGGATCGAGTCGCCGCACGGCGCGCTCGCCGGCGCTCCGGCCGATCGCCTCCGGCGCCGTCAGGTCGGCGGAGTGAATGCGCGAATCGAAATCGTAATCGCGCTGCATCTTGACGCCCTCGCCTGCGATGACGCTGACCGAGCGGGAAAATCCCGAGCGCATGCGGTGACCGGCAAAACCGGAGGAGGTGGCGAGAACCAGCCCCGACGACCCGGCCGACACCGAGGCGCCCCCTGAATTGCTCACGCTTTCGACGGCGCGCGCCGCCTCTTCCATGGCGAGCGCCTGCTCGACCATCGTCCGGCTGTCGAGATCCGATGCGTCGAACTGGTCGAGATCGAGCGCGTCGTGCGCCAGCCGCCGCGGATCGGCAAGCCCGGCGAAGGCGTCCTCCGGCGAGACCTTGGCCATCGCCACAGCACGCTCGGCGAGCGGCTGGGCATCGGCGTGGATGTCCGCCGAGACGGTCGCCACGCGGCGGCCGACGAAGACGCGGAGCGACATATCCTCGCTCTCGGCGCTTTCGGTTTCCTCGACCTTGCCGAGCCGAACCGAGACAGAGCGCCCGAAGGAGCGGACTACCGCCACGTCGCAGGCATCCGCCCCCGCCTTGCGGGCGGTCTCGATGAGCCGCTCGGCGGTCGCCAAGAGCCGCGTCGTATCGTCGTGCATGATGTCGCCCGCTGGTTTTCGTTCAGGAACCATCTATTGTGCGACGCGACACCCATCAAGACGCCGAATGCGAGGCGGCGCGTTTACGGCCGCCGAATCCGCGAGACAGGACGAGCCGCCGACAGTGGAACAGGCCACATCCCTCTTCATGCAAGTCGTGCTGATTCTCGGCGGCGGGATCGTCGCCGGCACCTTGTTCATGCGCATCGGCCTCGGCACAGTGCTGGGCTATCTCTTCGCCGGCATCATGATGGGGCCGGTGTTCCAGCTGATCGGCGAAGGCAAGGAAATCCTTCATATCGGCGAGCTCGGCGTCGTCTTTCTCCTGTTCATCATCGGGCTCGAATTGAAGGCGAGCCGGCTGTGGGCGCTCCGGCGGCAGATTTTCGGCCTCGGCCTGACCCAGGTCGTGCTGACGGGCGCGGCGCTGACGGGGATTGCGATCCTGTTCGGCATGAACTGGCAAGCTGGCGTCGTGATCGGCTTCGGTCTCGCGCTGTCGTCGACCGCGTTCGGCCTGCAACTGCTCGAAGAGGCCGGCGAGACCAACACGAGGCACGGCCAGTCGGCCTTTTCCATCCTGCTGTTCCAGGATCTCGCCGTCGTTCCGCTGCTCGCGGCCATCCCGTTCCTGGCGCCGTTTTCCGATGGCGCCGAGGTCGATATCGAACGCATCGCTCTGTCGATCGGGGCAATCGTGGCGCTGCTCGTGGTCGGGAAGTACTTGCTCAATCCACTGTTTCGGATCATGGCGACGTCCGGCGCGCGCGAGGTCATGCTGGGCGCGGCGCTGTTCGTGGTGCTCGGTTCGGCGATGTTGATGGAGGCCGCTGGATTCTCCATGGCGATGGGTGCCTTCATCGCCGGCGTGCTGCTTGCCGAATCCTCCTACCGGCATGAACTCGAAGCCAATATCGAACCGTTTCGAGGGCTATTGCTCGGTCTGTTCTTCATCGCCGTGGGGCTGTCGCTCGACCTGTCGGTGATCGCGGACAACTGGCTGATGATTCTGGTCCTCACGCCGGTCCTGATGATCGTCAAAGCGGCCTTCATCTATCTCCTGTCCCGCGCCTTCGGCCAAAGCCATGCAACCGCCGTGCGGGTTTCGGGACTCCTTGCTCAGGGCGGCGAATTCGGCTTCGTCCTCTTCACTGCCTCGGCCGCGAGCCTGATCTTCCCGCGCGAGACCTCCTCGCTGCTGATCGCAATCGTTACCCTGTCGATGGCGCTGACACCGCTGGCCACATGGCTGGCGCGACGGTTTTCCATCGAACACACCGAAGAGGAGACCCTGGAGGAGGATTTCGAAGGCGCCGGTTCGGCCGTTCTGATGGTTGGCTTCTCACGCTTCGGCCAGATGGCGGCGCAAGTCCTGCTTTCCAGCGGCATCGACGTGACGATCATCGATTCCTCGGCCGAGCGCATCCGTAACGCGAGCAAATTCGGTTTCCGGATTTATTTCGGCTCCGGCCTGCGCAAGGACGTTCTGGAGGCGGCCGGCATCCGCAAGGCGAAGCTCGTCGCGGTCTGCACCAACAAGCGCGAAACCACGGATCGGGTCGTCGACCTGATCCGATCCGAATTCCCCAATGTCAGCCTTTATGTCCGTTCCTACGACCGCTCGCACGCGCTGTCGCTCCGCGCCCGTGGGGTGGATTTCGAAATACGGGAGACGGTCGAATCAGCGCTGGCCTTCGGTGCGGCAACGCTCGACGCCTTCGGAATCGAGGAGGAACTCGCCGATCGCATCGTCGAGGACGTCAGGCGGCGTGATCAGGCGCGGCTGAAGCTGCAGGAAGCCGAAGGCTTCTATGCCGGCAACGACATGGTGACGACGCGCGTCGTCACCCCCGAACCGCTGGTCAAGCCGCGCCCCTCCTTGCAAGCCATCGAAAAATCGGCTGATGAGAACGGAGACACGTCACCGATCGACGAAGGCCCTCCACGCAAACGCCGCCGTGGGCGCCCCTTCGCCGGGCGCCGCCGCAACTTCGACAAGGTCCAGTCCCGATGAGCACGACACCGTTCCACCTTGCCTTTCCCGTTCGCGACCTCGAGGAAACCCGGGCATTCTACCGCGATGTCCTCGGCGCCAATATCGGCCGATCCTCTGAGCTCGACTTTGGCCATTTTGAGCGGGTTTTCGCTCAAGCGTGGATCCAGAAATCCGGCTCGGCGGCGATATAGTCGAGAGCCTTGTCGAGCGGCATCGTGGCGATGCCGAATGGTCCGGACGCGCCCCAACGCTCGCCGTT
>DRFF01000088.1 GCA_011050685.1 Aurantimonas coralicida | reverse complement strand
GGTATCTTGCGGTGCGAGCTTGCTGCTCACGTCGATGCGACCCGGCGTCCACTGCGCCTGGGCCATGCCTCGGCGAAAATCGCCCGCAGATAGTCCTCGTCGACAGATCCGCGGGCACGTCCAGTCGGCGGATCCATCGACGGCTGGAGCGGCGCCTGCACGTCCATGATCGGAGAGTCCTCGGGCAGCGGCGGCAGGTCATCGACGACATACCCGGCGAGGTGAGCGGACAGCATGTCGGCGTCCATCCGTGCCACCCGGTGCAGGTCGCCCGCCGACAGCCCAGCGATCCAATCGGCGATCATGTGCTCATGAGCCATCAGCATCGACCGCCATTCCATCCCACCCTCGCGGAAGGACGCGGCCTGGCGCACCCGCTCGGTCAGGGGGCGACGTCCGGACCTGGCCGTCGTGTCCTGCACGGCGGTCTCGCCGCCGGGATCGCGCTCGATGACGATCTCTTCCTCCACGACCTCGCGCCTGGTGAAGAGACCGCAGACCGTGTCCCCGGCGATCACGATCAGGCGAACCGATCGTCGTAAAATCCTGCGCAACTTCGCAAGGATTTCTCCAAAAATTCCCATTTTTCCTGCCTCCTGTGTTCAAGACTTTTTCAAACTCCTGAAAGAAAATTCCTTCGCCGCACCCGTCGCGTCATGGTTATTCTCGCCACCAGGCATGAAAGTAACAAGGAGCTATCTAAGCGTGCCAACATCAAGTCGGCACGAAATGGCCGCGCTGTAGACGTGCCAAAATCAAATCGACAAAAAAATCAACGTCGATCAAAAATAAAGCTTGAACGTCTGAAAAAATTTGCGACCATGAAGCAGAGTCATTTTCATGGGACTGCGAAAAAATGTTCAATCTCGATCTATCGGACCGGCGGGTCACGCCACCGGATGAAGCGCCGCCAGAAAATCATAAGGACGACACGAAGCCCGTGCGCACGAAGCCGCCGGTGCCCAGGTTCATCCTCGATGATCGCAGCCTGGACGGCGTCGTGACCGTGGATCGCAAGCGTCGCGGCAAGAGGGGGTGGTAATGAGCACTTGCAACAAGACCGCTTTCGGCCGCGCCCTGGCGTCGGTCCGTGCCAGCCGGGGAATGACTCAGGCCCACCTCGCCGCCGACACCGGAATGTCGGCTCACACCTGGCACAACATCGAGACCGGGCGTCGGGTGGTCGACACCAAGGCCGCGACGGCGCTCACCGACGTCTGCGCGCTCACCCGTGATGAGCGGTCGCGGCTGGCTTCCGGCTGGGCGCAAACCGGCATCGACGGCGACGGCGTCTGTTACGACGTCTGCCCCGGCAGCGACGACGGGCATCGCGCCGCGGCGATGATGGCAACGTTCTCCGGGGAGATCTCGCCGGACGCATACTGGCAGATCATGCACATCATCGACCACGATCTCGGGATGCACAGAGGAGTCGCGGCATGAATGTTGCTGTCTCCAGGACCCAGTGGACCGACGACCGCGTCGAGGCCTTGCGCTCGCGGGTCGCAGACGGTCTTGGCGTCGCCGCGATTGCCGACGATCTCGCTACGTCGCCTGCCGCTGTGGCGTCGCAGATGTCCCGCATCCGTCTGGTGCCGGCCGCCAGTGTCATCGTCCATGTCCGGAACGCCATCCTTTACCGCCACGCGGAGGGCTGGCGACCGTCGCGGATCGCCCGACAGGTTGGTCTGGACATCGTGACGGTCCAAGGTGTCATCGACCGCTATGCGACGACCGAGGCATCCGCCGAGCCATCCGAGCCGCGGGTGCGGCGCAAGCGTTCGCGGACCGACAAGCCGACCACGGCGCCGCGGCGTCCGAAGCCCGTCGTCGAACGCGAACGTTTCCTCGCCGCCCGTCGCGCCAAGATCCGCAAACTGCGGCTCCAGGGTCTGACGCTTCGCAAGATCGGCGAGAGCATCGGCGCCAGCCCGTATCTTGTGTGGACCGAACTGCGGGCCACGGGTGTCGAGGCGCCCGAGAAAAAGGTCGTCAAGCAGCCGCCGCATGTCAACGAACGCGAGCGCGCCACCGACGCTCGTCGCGCGAAGGTCCGCAAACTGCGCGCCAATGGTCTGACGCTGCGCGAGATCGGCGAACGTATTGGTGCCTGCGAGTCGCTGGTGTGGGCCGATCTCAAGATCATGGGTCTCACCACGAAAATGGTAGTCTTACGCTATCCGGCGCGCACGGATGAGCGTGACCGCGTCGTCGCGACCCGGCGTGCACAGATCCTCAAACTGCGCGGCGACGGATTGTCGCTGCGCGAGATCGCCAAGCGCGTCGGCGTTAGCGCCCCGGCTGTGTGCAGGCACCTGCAGCGCATGAAGACCACCCCGCAGAGCGAAGCGGTGCGCGAACAGGAGCGCAGCCTCGACGCCCGCCGCGCCACCTCCAAGCGCCAGATCGACGCCACCCGCGATCTGAACGCCGCCGGCCTGACGACAAGACAGATCGCCAGCGCACTTGGCGTCACATGGGATACGGCCCGGGAATATCAGCGCGATCTTGGACTTAAGATCAATCGCCGGACGGCGAAGCCCGTCGAACCGGCCGCGCAGCAACCACCGATCGCGCCGATCGCAGTCGTCAAGGCGATGGCTCGCGAAGGCAGGACCGTCGAAGAAATCCGGATCGCACTCGGCGTCAGCGACATGACGATTTATCGCAGGCTGCAGAGGATCGGCGTCGCGAACGTCAAGGATCTCTGGCTGGAGACGTCGGCATGACCGCGTCGCCTCACCGCCCGCTGTGCCGGTATTACGGCGGGAAATGGCAGATGGCGCCGTGGATCGTCGGCGCGATGCCGCCCCACCGGGTCTACACCGAGTCCTTCGCCGGCGCGGCGTCCGTCCTGCTGCGCAAGCCGCAGGCGCCGGTCGAGATCCTGTCCGACCTGGATCTCGATGTCGTGTGGCTCCTGCGGGTCGCCGGACACCCGATCTTTTCGCAGACGCTGGCCACGATGGCCGAGCGGACGCCTTATGCATCCGAGACGATGACGGAATTGCATGACACGGAACAGACGGATTTCGTGCGCCGGGCGCTGCGGGGCGTTGTCTGCGGGGCGATGACCCGATCGGCGGCGATTACCCGCTCGAACGGGCGTCCTGCCGGATATCGCGACCCGGCGAAGATGCCCGGCAGGTCGACCAGTCCCGCCGACGACTGGGCGACCTGGCCGGCGGCGATGCCGGCATTCTTCGAGCGGCTCCACGGCGTCGAGGTCCTGCACCAGTCGGCGATCGAGACGCTGCTAGCTTACGACGGCGCGGACACGCTCCACTATGTCGACCCGCCGTATCTGCCGAGCGCCCGATCCGCGCCCGGGAAGGGTTACACCTGCGACATGGACGAGGCCGACCACGTCGACCTGCTCGCCGTCCTGCGGGGCCTGCGAGGGATGGCGATCGTATCCGGCTACGACAGCGCGCTCTACCGCGCCGGGTTGCCCGGCTGGACGCGACTGGAGCGCGCCTCGACCGACGCCGGCGGCAAGAGGCGTGTCGAGGTCATCTGGCTCAACGGCGCGGCCGCCGCTGGATCGCCAGCGTTGCATCAATCCAATCTTTTTGCCGCGTCGGCGGCTTAGCCAAGGAGGCCACATGACCACGACTAAAAATCAGCCATCGTTCGACTTCGGCCCCTGCGAGCGCGTCGTCCCCCCCGAAATCATCGAACTCCGTGATGCCGGCGCGCTGTTCGTTATCAACCACAGCGCCGGCAAGGACTCGCAGGCCATGACGGCGGTGGTCCGGGCGTTGGTGCCTGACGACCAGATCCTGGTCATCCATGCCGATCTCGGTCGCGTCGAGTGGCCCGGCAACTTGGAGCACATCCGGTCGACGACGAAGGGCCTGTCGCTGATCGTGTGCAGGAATGAGAACAAGGACTTCCTGTCCATGGTGGAGAATCGACGGATGTTCCCGCCGCCGAAGAACCGTCAGTGCACGTCGGATCTCAAGCAAGGTCCGATCAATCGTGAGATCGCACGCCATCTGAAGGCAAACCCTCGATTCAGGGGCCAAGTCGTCGACTGCATTGGAATACGGGCGCAGGAGTCGCCGGGGCGGGCAAAAAAAGATGCTTTGGTCAACGACAGTCGGCGGGAACGGGATGCGAAAGCATCCCGTGGCGCGAAGCTGGCCAAGGCAGCCGCCGGGCGTGAATGGTGGACGTGGCTCCCCATTCACGACTTCAGCATCGACGAGGTCTGGAAGACGATCGAAGCAGCAGGCCAGAAGCGCCACTACGCCTACGAACTCGGCATGAGCCGGTTGTCCTGCTGCTTCTGCATCATGTCTAACGCGTCCGATTTGACGACCGCCGCAATGGCGATGCCGGACCTTTATCGCGAGTACGTCGAGACCGAGCGGCGTATCGGGCAGACGATGATGATGCCCGGAAAGGCCGGAAAGCGGACCTTGGAGGACATCACCGGGATCAAAATCGATGAGAGGATCGCCGCATGATCGACGACAAGCTGTTTTTCGAGCTCGAGACACTCCCGACGATCGATCCCGATCTGATCGCCGACATCGCCGCCGGCGTCACGCACCCGGCGGCGATGAAAAAGGCCGAGACGATCGCGGCATGGGAGGCCGATCACCGGGACGCGGCGATCAAGGAAGCGGTCGCCAAGACCGCCCTCGACGGCGGACTGGGCCGGATTGCGTCGATCGCATGGGCGGTTGCCGACGGCGAGATCGTCGCCGGCACATCGGCAACGGATGACGGTTACGCCGAAGCCCAGGAGCGGTGGCTGATCGAAGGATTTTTCGCGGTCGCGGAAGGACTTTACCGGGAATACCGCAGCCAGCCGGTGCTCGTCGGGCACCACATCGTCGGCTTCGACATTCGCTGGATCTGGAAGCGGGCGATCGTGCTCGGCATCCGGGTGCCGGACTGGTGGCCAGTGGATGCGCGCCCGTGGTCTCAGGACGTCCCCGACACGATGGTCATGTGGGAGGGCGCCCGCGGCTGGATCTCACAGGACCGGCTGGCGCGGATACTCGGTCTGCCCGGCAAGGGCGATGTGGACGGCTCCCAGGTGTCGGCCCTGTGGGAGGCCGGAGAGTATGAGCGGGTCCGCGAATACAATGCCGACGACGTGGCCACCGTGCGGGCGATCTGGCAGCGGATCACCGGCTGGCAGCCGGCAGTGGAAGCAAGGGCGGCAGCTTAAATCGATCCGTCGGCATGACGCTGGCGGCGACTGAAGGAGAAGGAGAGTACAATGGCGACTGAAATTATCAGCGGCCCGAAAGACTGGTGGCGCGGCGAATGTGACCGGTGCGGGACCGAATTCCGCTGCAATATCACGGAATTGCTGCGCGATTACGGCACTGACGATCCGCACGCCAAATGTCCGACATGCGACGAGCACGACGTGTGGCTCGTGAAAGATGTCGACGGCTACGAAGCCGAACAGGCCGAAGCCTGACCACAAGCCCGGGTCGCCCGACGGCGACCCGGGCGACCCGGCACCAGAAAGGCGATGGAAGCATGACCATGACGGACGTTATCAATCTCCTGCGGGACGAATGCCGGCAGGAAGGGTCGCAGATGGCCTGGGCAGCCGCGAATGGCGTGTCGGACGCCTACGTCAGTGATGTCCTTCTTGGCCGCCGCGACCCGGGCCAGTCGATCCTCGAAGGACTCGGGCTGGAGAAGGTCGTCACCTACGCGCCGATCGCGAAGGAGGGCGCATGACCGGCCCCGACCGCCTGCTCGCCGTCCTTCGATCGGCTCGCGGCGCCTGGGTTCGCACCGGCGATCTCGTCGATGCGATCTATGGCGACCGGGCCGACGGCGGGCCGGTGACGGCCGACACCATTGTCCGCGTCTGGGCATACACGCTGCGCCGGCGCCTGCCGGACGGCATCATGGGTAGTCGACAGGGCAGGGGATATCGCCTCCGTCGGTAAGGAGTCCGCATGACGCGCGACGAAGGCGCCATCCTGTCCCATCTGACGTCCGCCTGGGACGCCTTCGTCGCGCTGACCGATCACCACCCGGACGATATCGAGGATTTTCGACGCCGGATACATGCCCTGCAGGACCAGTTGATGGCCCGTCCGACTCGGCGAAGTGAACATATGAGCGAAATAAGGAACACCGATCCGGCAATAATGAACATGTGGGCGAAATAAGCGACCGCCTCGTCGAGGCTGGCTGACAACAGGAGAAAGAGATGAGCGCGCGGATCGACAGGAACGAGGAGAGGGTGGCGGCGAAGCGTGAGATCGGCAGACTGCGGGCGGTCATCGACCGGGCCGGCGCTCTCGCCGCACAGAATGCGTCGGCGGAAATGATCCGGTCGACGCTGGCCGAGGCAGTGGCGAGTTCCCGCGTGTCTAGTGAGATCCCCGAGGAATATCG
>DRFF01000087.1 GCA_011050685.1 Aurantimonas coralicida | reverse complement strand
TCGCCACCGTGCGTCGCCAGTTGTGGGTCTCAGAGACTTTTGAAACGTCCTGGGATCACCGGGACCCCCTCGAAATTCCTCGCAGCTTCTTTGAACGCATCACTGCCGCCGCGGGCTACCCGGCGTGAATGGCCAAAGTCGAGCTCAGTCCAGTGCTATGCCGGAGTCAGCCCAAGCGGCGCAGTCCAGCGTCAGGCCAAGGCCGGAGTAGTCGGGGATGTCGGTCCAGCCGTCCTTTGGTTTCGGCCCGTCGGTAAACAGCGTCTCGCCGACGGCGACCATCCCGAGGTGCCATTCGACGATCCAGCCGTTCATCATCCCGGCCAGAAGGTGCATGTTGAACAGCGGCCAGCCGCCGCCATTCGCAATCGGAATGTTGTAGATCTGCGCCAGATGCGCGACCTTGCGCGCCTCGGTGAAGCCGCCGCAATAGGTGACGTTGGGCTGCAGGATGTCGAGCGACTGCTGCTCGATGAATTCGCAAACGTCAGCGGTGGCCTTCCATCTGGCATGCGGCCAGCGGGATGCGGGGGCCGCGCCTGAGATCTGTCAGCGCCCGGGCGTCGTTTTGGTGCAGCGGTTCCTCGAACCAGGTGAGCCCCAGGTCCTCGATCTCGCGGCAGAGGTATTTCGCCTCGACCGGGTTGAACAGGTAGTTGGCGTCGATCATCAGGTCGATGTCGTCGCCCACCGCATCGCGGATCGCCCGTACGCGCCGCGCGTCCCCGCGCCAGCCACCCTTGTCCACCGCGACCACGGACTTCAGCGCCGTGAAGCCGTTGGCCAGATGAAGCTTCGCCGCCTCCGCCAGCTGCTCGCGGTCGTATTGCGGGAAGCCGAAGGTGCAGTAGGCGGGCACGTGGGTCCGCGCCCCGCCCAGCAGTTGCGCGACCGTGCGGCCTTGCGCCTTGCCCAGGATGTCCCACAGCGCGATGTCGAGGCAGGACAGCGCCATCGAGACCGTACCGGTCATCGCGCGCGGGTTCAGCTTCTTCCAGACCCTCTGGTGGATCGCCTCCAGATCGCGCACGTCCATGTCTCGCACGGTGGGCAGGACATGGTGGTGCAACGCCTCGATCACCACGCCGGCCAGGAAATGGCCGGTTAGGCCATAGCTGACGATCCCTTCGTCGGTCTCGACCTCGCAGAAAACGAAGTGGGTCTGCTCCTCGCGTCCGTAGCCCTGGACCTTGCCTTCCAGCAGCGGGATCTCGATGGAAAAGCCATGCAGGCTGGCGCGGATGTCCTTGATCTTCATCGAAGCCCCCGGTTCTTTCGCTTGCCAGACCATTCTCCGGTTCGATAGAACTGTCAACAATTTACAACGGCGGGAGGGCAGAAAATGAGCGCGGCGGACAGCGACTTGTTTCCTGGATTCGAGCAAAGCGTCGTGACCACACGCGACGCCCAGATCCCCGTGGTGAAGGGCGGCGACGGCCCGCCGCTGCTGCTGCTGCACGGCAACCCGCTGACCCATGCCAGCTGGCACGCGGTGGCGCCCGAACTCGCCCGGTCCTACACCGTGATCGCCCCCGACCTGCGCGGCTACGGCGACGCGTCTAAGCCCGACGGCGGGCCCGATCATGCCGGCTACACCTTCCGCGCGATGGGCGAGGACAATTTCGAGGTCATGGATCACTTCGGCTTCGACACCTTCGCCGTCGCCGGCCACGACCGGGGCGCGCGGGTGGCATTCCGGATGGCTCTGGATCAGCCCGACAGGATCACCCGCCTCGCGGCGCTGGACATCGTGCCGACCCACGCGGTGCTGACCAACGTGACGCTGGGCTGGGGCCTTGAATCCTACCACTGGTTCTTCATGGCCCAGAAGGCGCCGTTCCCGGAAAAGCTGCTAACGGCGGATCTGGACTATTACATCGACTACAAGCTGAACAAGAAGGGCGTCGGCCTGTCGATCTTCGACCCGCGCGCGATGGCGGAATACAAGCGCTGCACCACGCCCGAGCAGATCCACGCCGTCTGCGAGGATTACCGCGCCACGGTGTCGCTGGACCTCGCCATGGACACCGCCGATTTCGGCAAGCGCAGGATCGCCTGCCCGGTGCTGGTGATCTGGGGCTCGAACAGCCATTGCGGCAGACATTTCCGGCCGGTCGAGATGTGGTCGGACTGGGCCGACGACGTGCGCGGCTTCGCGGTGCCCACCGGACACTACCCGGCGGATCAGCGCCCGGACCTGATCCTCGACGCCTTCGGCGCATTCTTTGCAGGCCGCGAACCGCAGGCTCCCGTGGAATGAGCCGGACAATTTGTGCCGCCGACGCGAAGGCCGCGGTGCACGGCGGCGCCGAAATTGCGTTTCTCGACGTGCGCGAGGCGGGGCAGTTCGCCGACGGCCACCCCCTGTTCGCGATCCCCTGCCCCTACAGCCGGCTGGAGGCCGGCACGACGCTGTTCGTGGTCGGCGATACCGATCTGGGTGAACCTGCCGCCGCAGACCGGCTGATGCAGGTTATCGCGCATGTCACCCTGAATGGCCCGTGCACCCCCGACATGGGGGGCAGGCCGGAACCCGCGACGTGACGGTCGCAGTGCTTGCCGCTCTACGTTAGACGCATTTCGGAAGCTGTTGCATAAGACTCTGCCGCGAATATGATTGTAGACAATTTTTCAAGCTTCCGGTCAGGTTCTCTGTATGAATGACAACAATGACGATCTGGCAATCCTGAAAACCTCGTCGCTGACCAGCGCCTTGGAAAAGCAACTGGAACGGCTGATCGCCGATGGCGAACTGGCGCCCGGCGAGCGGCTGAACGAGATCCACCTTTCCAACCGCTTTGGCACTAGTCGCGGCCCGCTGCGCGAGGCCACGCGCAGCCTCGAGGCCAAGGGTTTCGTCGAGGTGATCCGCAATCGCGGCGTCTTCGTGCGACAGCTCAACATCGAAGAGGTGCTGGAAATCTACGATATTCGCGGCGCGCTGTTCGGGCTGGCGGGTCGGCTTGTGGCGCAGAAGATGACCGACGACATGCTGGGGCGCCTGACCAGACAGATCCGCGACATGGAAGCGGCGGCCGCGGCAGGCGATTTCGACACCTATTATCCGCTGAACCTGCAGTTCCACCGCAGCATCGTCGAAGCATCTGGCAACAAGGCCCTAATCGACGAATACAGCCGCTTGGTGAAGAAGATGCACCTGTTTCGCACGAAAAGCCTGGTGCAGGGCGGTGGGCTTGCCGTGTCGAACTGCGAACACAACGAGATGCTGAATGCCCTTGCCTCGGGCGATGCCGAACGGGCGCACGCGACACATTGGCGCCATGTCGAGCGGGCCAAGTACCGGATGCTGGCGGCGATTGAAGATGAGAAACTTGCGGTGCCTGTGACGCCCAAGGTGGCGGAGACCTGAGCTCGACTTTGGCCATTTTGAGCGGGTTTTCGCTCAAGCGTGGATCCAGAAATCCGGCTCGGCGGCGATATAGTCGAGAGCCTTGTCGAGCGGCATCGTGGCGATGCCGAATGGTCCGGACGCGCCCCAACGCTCGCCGTT
>DRFF01000086.1 GCA_011050685.1 Aurantimonas coralicida | reverse complement strand
GAGCAAACCGGATCCGCCGGCCTCGCTTTTCGAGCCGTACCAGCGCCGCCCGAGATAGACGCTGATGGCCGACAGGACGACAAAGGCGAGGACCTGCTGTTCCCAGCCGAACCAGCCGGTGGTGCCGAGAAACAGGGTGTTCATGCCGACGATCAGCGCCGCGATGCCGAAGAAAAGCAGATAAACACCTGGCAGGACGACTTCGAGCGCGAGCAGAACGAGGCCGAGAATCCACCAGCCATAGTCCGACAGTGCCTCGATGATGACGCTCACGCTTCGCTCCGTCCCATTGGCGAATCTGGAGCCCGGTTACCGCTTGCGGGTACGCGCGGGGTAGTTCGCGAAGCGGTCTGGCCGGATTCGCCGAAAGTGGCGCGGGCAACCTCGGCGATGCCGGCGATCGAGCCGATCAGCGACGAGGCTTCCAGCGGCATCAGCACGACACGCTGATTGGGCGCCGAGGCGATCTTGGCGAGGGCTTCGGTGTATTTCTGCGCGACGAAATAGTTGATCGCCTGGATATCGCCGGCGGCGATTGCCTCGGAGACGACGCGGGTGGCGGTCGCCTCGGCCTCGGCCAGCCGCTCGCGCGCCTCGGCTTCGCGCCAGGCCGCCTCGCGCTTGCCCTCGGCCTGCAGGATCTGCGACTGTTTTTCGCCCTCGGCCCTCAGGATCGCGGCATTGCGCGAACCTTCGGCTTCCAGGATTTCGGCGCGCTTCTCGCGCTCGGCCATCATCTGCCGCGCCATGGAATCGACGAGGTTCTTGGGCGGGTTGATGTCCTTGATCTCGATGCGGGTGATCTTGATCCCCCAGCTGCTGGCCGCCTGATCGACAACGCGCAGGATTTTTTCCGAAATCGCGTCGCGGTTCGACAGAAGATCGTCGAGGTCCATCGAGCCCATGACCGAGCGCAGATTGGTCATGACGAGATTGAGAATGGCGTTTTCCAGCCCGGAGACCTCGTAAGCGGCGGCCGCCGCGTCGAGCACCTGATAGAAGGCGACGCCGTCTGCCGCGACCGAGGCGTTGTCGCGGGTGATGACCTCCTGGGTCGGCACGTCCAGCACCTGCTCCATCATATTGAGCTTGCGTCCGACACGCTCGATGAACGGCAGGATGATGTTGAGGCCCGGCGTCAGGGTGCGGGTGTAACGGCCGAATTTCTCGACCGTGTAGTTGTAGCCCTGCGGTACCGTCTTGACCGTCGAAAACAGGACGACGATCGCGAAGAACAGAAGAACGAGGACGAAAATTCCAGAGCCCGAGAGCATGTCACCTCCACCCGCTCGGGACGGCGTCGCTCGGCGCGGACCCGTATCACCGACCGGTGTGCGACTATCGCGTCAGGCGGTTCGCGACGCAAGCGATCTTCCGCCCATGCGGCCAATCGGGCTCAGTCGAGCCAGCCCCTCAGCTCCCGCCGCACCATCGCCTCGATGACGTCCATGCCCGGTTCGGAATCGTTGAGGCAGGGGATGTGGCTGAATTTCTCGCCGCCGGCCTCGTGGAAGATCTCGCCGGCCTCGCCAGCAATCTCCTCCAACGTCTCAAGGCAGTCGGAGACAAAGCCCGGATTGAGCACCGCGATGCGCTTGATCCCCTCCTTGGCCAATGCCTCGACGGTCTTGTCGGTATAGGGCTGCAGCCATTCCTCCGGCCCGAAGCGGGACTGGAAAGTGGTCATCAGCCGGCCGGGCTGCCAGCCGAGCCGCTCCTCCAGTAGCCGCGAGGTCTTCTGGCAGTGGCAGTGATAGGGATCGCCCTTGCGGAAATAGCTCTGCGGAATGCCGTGATAGGAGGTGATCACGCGTTCCGGCTCGAAATCGAGACCGGCGAGATGGGTTTCGATCGAGCGGGCGAGCGCGTCGATATAGACTGGCTCGTCGTGATAGGCTGGCACCGTGCGCACGGCCGGCATCCAGCGCTTACCCATCATGTGCTGGAAGAATTTGTCGTTCACCGTTGCCGTCGTCGAGGCGGCGTATTGCGGGTAGAGCGGATAGACCAGGATGCGCTCGCAGCCTTGGTCCATAAGGGCATCAGTGCGCTCGGCGATCGACGGCTGGCCGTAGCGCATCGCCCAGTCGACGACGACCGAGGCGTCGCCGGCCATGCGCGCCGCCAGTTTCTCGCCCTGGGCCCGCGTAAAGGTCCGCAGCGGCGATTCGTTGCGCTCCTTGTTCCAGATCTGGGCATAGGCGGCGCCGGATTTCTTCGGCCGCGTGTTGAGCACGATGCCGTAGAGGATCGGATACCAGGCGGCGCGCGGCCACTCGATGACCCGCTTGTCGGAGAGGAACTCTTTCAGATAGCGCCGCATCGGTTTGAAATCGGTGCCGTCGGGCGTGCCGAGATTGACCAGGAGAACGCCGACCTTCGGCTGTTTGACCGGGGGATGGCCCGCGGGAAGGGGGCCGATCGCCCGCTCGGCGATCGTCTTGGTCAGGGCAGTCATCGTCGCGTCCTTGCACAGTCTCGCGGGGGGCACAGTCTCACTTGGCTCGTCGCCGGACCAACCGCATTTCGCCGCGACCGTATGACCCGGTAAACGGCCCGAATGTCAGTCCGGCGGGTCGGAGACCGTCGGTTAATGCCGGGATATAGGAAATTTTGCCGGAGGGTGAAGCGCAGCGAGGCCGCCGACGACTGCGACAAAATTCCTCAGGCGCGGGCGAGGTCGAAGCGGTTGCCGCTGGACGTCGCGCAGGAAAGGCGATTCGCGTCGACCTGATTACAGTTGGCCGAAACCTGCTGCTTGCGCGTGGTCGAGGTGTAGAGCAGATTCACTTGGCCGGGGCCGAGATCGGTATAGTTGCCCGAGGCCAGGAGACCGTTGGTCGCCCGCTCGACCGACGTGAAACGGCCATTCTGGAATGTTGCCGTATAGGCGACCGGGCCGCCGATCGAGGCCCAGCGCCCCTCGATTCCCTGCGGCTGAGCCGGCAACACTTGGGCCCGCTGCTCGGTCTGGCAGGCGCTGAGAGCAAAAGTCGCGAGCAGGAGCGAAACAGCGAGACGACGCATCAGAAGAACCCCAAATTTAGGCGCGGCACCCTCCAGGCCGAGAATCAAGCGCCGAACCGAACCCCGACGGGGCAAGCCACCAAATCAGTCGGGCAAGCCTAGTCCACGCGTCGATTAAAAGTCTATCGCATTTTAGATGGTTTGCTCTCGATCAAGGTCTGGTCTCATGACAGGTGGCATCTTTCGGTTCACTGAGAGGCAGGAAAGGAAATCACGATGTTCGCGCAACTGGTCGCTCCCGACCACGTCCTGGCCTTCCGGCTGAGCGGCAAGATCACCGGGGAGGATATCAAGCGCTACAAGGAACTGCTGGAGACGATGCTAGCCAAGCATGGCGCCATCAGCCTGTGCGTCGACTTCACAGACCTTTCGGACATGGATGCCGACGCTCTGCTCGAGGGGATGAAAGCCGATCTCGAATTTTTGTCTCATATCCGCCAATTCAGGCGGGGCGCCTTGGTCTCGGACAAGGAATGGCCGCGTGCGGTGGCCGGCTTCCTCGGTCCGCTGTTCCCGAACTTTGAAATGAAAAGCTTTGCTTCGACGCAGGTTGAGGAGGCGCTGAAATGGGCCGCCGAGCTTCCGGCGACGCCGAAGGCCGATACTCCGGCGGTGCGGTTCCTGCCGACATCGCGGGACGACGTTCTCGCTTTCGAGGTCGACGGCGTGATCTCGGAATCGGAGTTCCCGACCGTACTCGCTGAGATCAACGCCTTGTTCGACCGTCATGACAAAGTCCGCCTGCTCGGTCGCATCAAGCATCTGGGCGGCTTCGATCCGGCCATCCTCATGCAGAGCGGTCTGATCCCCATGAAGCTCGCGGCCATGCGGAAGGTGGAGCGCTACGCCATCATTGGCGCGCCCGGATGGATGTCCAAGATGATTTCGACGATGAATCCGCTGTTCGAGGTCGACATGCGAACGTTTCCGGCGGAGCGGGAGGCGGCTGCCTGGGCCTGGGTAGAGGCCGAGCCAATCTAGTAGCGTAACGTGCTTTGCCGTCGCTTTAGCCGACGGGTTCGGCCTTGCGGGACGGGATGACGGAATGAATCGAACCGATCGTCTCGATCGACCGTATGCGGTTGTCGCTGGTGAAGGTGAACCAATACATGGTCGTCCCGGTGATCAGCGTCCCGGTCTTATCATCCCGGCGTGACCAGTCGCATCGGCTGGCCGCTTCGTCCATCTCGCACACCAGACCGCGCAACTCGTAGGAGAGATAGGTGGTGCGCTTGAACATCTCGTCGAAGAACGCCCGCGCCTGTTCCTCGCCCTGAAGCTCGAATTCGCCCTCCATCCGCCCGAACCAGGGCATGTCAGACTGTTCCGCGTTGCTACGCTGGGACACTTTGGCGCCGGGAGCGAAATGCCGGGCGATCGTCCCGCCCGCTCCCGCCATCACCGCTTCCATCACCTCTTCGACGACCGCGCGCTTCGCGTCGGTATCAGCCATGCTTTGCTCCGGGAGGGACCGGATCCAAGCCCGATCCCTCAAATTGTAGGCGTCATACGTCCCGACGCCGCATCGCCGGTCGATACGCATTAGCGCAACCGGACGTTAAATGCTCAGCGAACGAGGATGTTCCGGAACTGCCAAGGGTCTTTTTCGTCAAGGTCTTCGGGGAAGAGGCCCGGACGATCCGTCAACGGCGTCCAGTCGGTGTAATATCCCTTGACCGGGCCGAGATAGGGAGACTGCACCTCAAGGCAGCGCTTGTAGTCCATTTCGTCGGTCTCGACGATGCCGGCTTCGGGATTTTCCAGCGCCCAGACCATGCCCGCCAGGACAGCCGAGGTTACCTGCAGGCCGGTGGCATTCTGGTAGGGCGCGAGCTTGCGGGTTTCCTCCAGCGACAGCTGCGAGCCATACCAATAAGCGTTCTTGTCGTGGCCGTAGAGCAAGACGCCGAGTTCGTCGATGCCGTCGGTCAACTCGCTTTCGTCGAGGACATGATGCTCCGGCTGAATCTTGCCAGCCGCGCCGAACAGCTCATGCAGCGACAATACCGCGTCGTTGCAGGGGTGATAGGCGTAGTGGCAGGTCGGCCGGTAGGTCACTTCGTCGTCGCGGTTGCGATGGGTGAAGAAGTCCGCGATCGAAACGGACTCGTTGTGGGTGACGAGGAAACCGTATTGCGCGCCCGGCGTCGGGCACCAGGTCCGCACGCGCGTATTGGCGCCCGGCTGTTCCAGGTAGATGGCCGACTGGTGGCCCTTCTTGTGCTTGTTGGCGTTCTTCGGCATCCACTTCTCATGGGTGCCCCAGCCAAGCTCCGCGGGCTGCATGCCTTCCGACAGGAAACCCTCGACCGACCAGGTGTTCCAGAACACGTTCATCGGCTTCGGCGCCTTGGCGAGCTGGGTGTCGCGCTCGGCGATGTGGATGCCTTTGACGCCGGCCTTCTTCATCAGCTTGGCCCAGCCGTCGCGGTCGTCCTGCGCCGGCTCCTCGAAATCGAGGCCGACCTCGCGGGCAACGTCGACCAGGGCCTGTTTGACGAACCAGGAGACCATGCCCGGATTGGCACCGCAGCAGGAGACGGCGGTTGTCCCGCCCGGATTCTTGCGCTTTTCCTTACGGACGGTCTCGCGCAGGGCATAGTTGGTGCGATCGGCGTTGGAGAGAGACTCGTCGAAGTAAAAGCCGAGCCACGGCTCGACCACGGTGTCGATGTAGAGCACGCCGAGTTCCCGGCAGAGCTTGATCAGGTCGAGCGACCCGGTATCGACCGACAAATTGACGCAAAAGCCCTGGCCGTCGCCCTCGGTGAGCAGCGGTGTCAACAGATCCCGGTAGTTTTTGCGGGTCACCGCCTCGTTGACGAAGCGGATGCCGCGTTCGTCGAGAAGATGCTTGTCGGCATCGTTCGGATCGATGACCGTCATTCGGCTCTTGTCGTAGTCGAAATGGCGTTCGATCAGCGGCAGGGTGCCCTTGCCGATCGAGCCGAAACCGATCATCACGACCGGGCCGGTGATCTTGGCGTGGATCGGGTGGTTCTTCTTGGCCATGCGGGATCCCTTTCGATGATTGTTGCGCCGGAACGTTGCGCGAAGCCGCTAGAGCAGTTCGACGACGAATGGAAGAGCAGGGTGAGAGAGCGCAATGATCGGGCGGCATGATCGAAGGGGCGAGACGGCCGTTGTCGACACGGCTGCGAGACCTTCGAGATCACAATTGCGACAGGTCGTACGATGCAACTTCCTGCCGCGTTGAGACAGGCGCTCGACGCACGGCTCGACCGCCATGCGATCGATGATCTGCGGAGCGGGGGCGAACGGCTGTCGGGGCGCTACCGCGCTGAGATCCGCGACGGGCGTCAGCACCTCGATGGCGAGCCGGCGGTGCTCGCCTATCTCGCCGCCCGCATGCCGGCGACCTTCGCCGCCATCCGGGCCAGCCTGGAGCAGATCACGCTGCGGCGTCCGGATTTCGCGCCAGACACGCTTCTCGATATCGGCGCCGGGCCGGGCACGGCGCTTTGGGCCGCCAGCGATGCCTTCGAAAGCTTGCGCGAGGCGACGCTGGTGGAGGCGAGCGCGCCTGCGCTCGCCGTTGGCCAGGCGCTCGCGGAAGAGGGATTGGCGGTGGCGACGCGCTGGGTGCGCGGCGATGCGACAGCGAATCTGGCGGAGTGCGCGCCGGCTGATCTGGTGACGCTCGCCTATGTCCTGGACGAATTGGCGCCCGAGGCTCGGGGGCCGGTCGTCTCGCGGCTGTGGCGGTTCACGCGCGATGTCCTAGTGATTGTCGAACCCGGCACACCGGCTGGCTGGCAACGCGTCCTCGCCGCGCGCGAACAGCTGCTGGCCGGGGGCGCGCAACTGTTGGCGCCGTGTCCGCATGCCAAAGTCTGTCCTGTCGCCGCGCCCGACTGGTGCCATTTCGCTCAACGGGTCGCCCGCTCGCGCACTCACCGTCTCGCCAAGCGCGGGACAGTTCCCTACGAGGACGAGAAATTCGCCTATCTGGCGGTCGCCCGCCGACCGGCCGTGCCATTGATCGCCCGCGTCCTGGCCTCGCCCCGAAGCGGCAGCGGCAAGGTGCAGTTGAAACTCTGCACGTCCGACGGGCAGTTGCGGGAGCGGCTCGTCACCAAGCGCGAGGGCGAAATGTTCCGCACCGCCCGCCGCCTCGACTGGGGCGATGCCCTGGAATGAGGAAGCGACTAATTGGCCGCCCCGGTCAATCGTCCATCGCCTCCAATTCGTCGATGAAGCCGGAAATCATCGCCAGACCCTTCGACCAGAATGCGGGATCGGAGGCGTCGAGGCCGAAGGGCTTCAAAAGCTCGGAATGGTGCTTGGTGCCGCCGGCCTTCAGCATCTCGAAATACTTCTCCTGAAAACCCGTCTCGGAATTGCGGTAGACTGCGTAGAGCGAGTTCACCAGACAGTCGCCGAACGCATAGGCATAGACGTAGAAGGGCGAGTGGATGAAGTGCGGGACATAAGTCCAGTAGGTGTCGTAGCCATCGCCGAGGCGCAGCGCCGGGCCGAGGCTGCGGGTCTGGACCTCCAGCCAGATTTCGCCGATCCGCTCGGTCGTCAGTTCGCCCTGCCGACGCTCTTCGTGCAGTGCCCGCTCGAACTGATAGAAGGCGATCTGCCGGACCACCGTGTTGATCATGTCCTCGACCTTGGAGGCCAGCAGCGTCTTGCGCTCGGCCTTGGTCTTGGCCTGTTCCAGCAGTGAGCGGAAGGTCAGCATCTCGCCGAACACCGAGGCGGTCTCGGCCAGGGTCAGCGGCGTTGCCGCCATCAGCGCGCCCTGCCGGCCGGCGAGTACCTGGTGGACGCCGTGGCCCAGTTCATGGGCCAGCGTCATGACGTCGCGCGGCTTGCCCATGTAATTCAGCAGCACATAGGGGTGGACGCTCGGCACCGTCGGATGCGCGAAGGCGCCCGGCGATTTGCCGGGGCGGTTTGCTGCGTCGATCCAGTCATTGGCAAAGAAGCGGTCGGCGATCGTCGCCATCTCCGGGGCAAAGCCGGAATAGGCCGAGAGTACCGTCTGGCGTGCTTCATCCCATGAGATGTCGCGGCGGGTGGAATCGGGCAGGGGGGCGTTGCGGTCCCAATATTCCAGAACGTCCAGTCCCAGCCATTTCGCCTTCATGGCGTAGTAGCGATGAGAAATCGCCGGATAGGCCTCGCTCACGGCCTCCGACAGCGCGTCCACAACCTCGCGCTCGACCCGGTTGGCGAGATGGCGCGAGTCGGCGACATCCTCGAATCCTCGCCAGCGATCGGAGATCTCCTTGTCCTTGGAGAGGGTATTGGTGATCAGGGTGAAGACGCGCAAATTCTCGCTGAAGACATTGGCAAGGGCGCTCGCCGCCTTGCGCCGCTTCTCGCGCTCGGGGTCCTGCAAAAGATTCAAGGTGGCTTCGAGTGCCAGATCGTCGCCGTCGACGGTGAAGCGCAGCGAGGTCAGCGTCTCGTCGTAGAGACGATTCCAGGCGCCGCGGCCGGTGATCGCCTTTTCGTGAAACAATTCCTCGACGCGATCCTCGAGCTGGAACGGCTTGTCCTTCCGCAGGTCGACGATCCAGGGGCGATAATGCGCCAGGGCGGGGTCCCGCTCCATGGTCGCATCCATCTCGGCATCAGCGATACGGTTGAGCTCCAACGGGAAAAACAGGAGTCGCGAGGAAATGTCGGTGACGCTCGACTGGATATCGCCGTAGAACTTCGCTCGCGCCGGGTCCGACGTGTCGCCGGAATAGACCAGCCCGGCATAGGAGATGATCCGGCCTAGCAGTTCTTCCAGCGTCTCGAATTCGACGACCGCCGCGGCCAGGCCCTCGCCCTCTCCGCGAGCGGCCTTGGCAAGCCGGCCGCGCCAGCGGCTCTGGAAGGTCTCGGCCTTGTCTCGTGCCTTTTCCAGATCGCTCTTGAGTTCGTCGCTATCCATCGCCGGATAGAGATCGGCCAAATTCCACTCCGGCAGTGCGCCAGCGTCTGCGGCAGCTGCTTCGGTTGCCGAGCGGGTCGGGGAAAAGCTTTGGGTCATGAACATCGATCTCGTTGGCGAAGGGTAGGGCTGGGCGACGGGGAGGGCTGGTAGCTGCCATGTCGTTCAAATCAGACTGAAATCAACAGCGCATCGTTAGCCTTGCTTGTTCAGTCGAATTTTAGCGGCGCGTGTCAGATTGGGTCATTCTCGCGACAAGACGAGACCGGAGGCCGACATGACCCAATCCGTACTCATCGTCGACGATGATCCCATACAGCGACGCCTGCTCGATGCTCAAGTGGCGCGTGCGGGACTGCGGCCGGTGTCGTGCGGCGGCGGCCGCGCGGCCCTCGATGCACTGGCAAACGGTGAGGCAGGGCAGATCGGCGCGATCGTCCTCGATCTGATGATGCCGGACATGAGCGGCATCGAGGTGATGGCCGAGATGCGGCGCCGGGGGATCGATATTCCGGTCATCGTCCAGACCGCCAAGGGATCGGTCGACACCGTGGTTGAGGCGATGCGTGCCGGCGCCTTCGACTTCGTCGTTAAACCGGTCTCGCCGGAAAAGCTGCGGGCCGCTCTCGACAACGCATTGCGGATGCGCGCCGCGACCCGGCGACATGGCCAGACAGATACTGCCGTGACCGCCGCGGCGCCGAGCCTCGACGGCTCAGCCGCATCCGCGGCGCTGCGTCCCGTGCTCGCGAGCGCAGCAAAAGCCGCAGCGTCCAATATACCGGTCCTGATCGAAGGCGAGACCGGCGTCGGCAAGGAATGGCTTGCCCGCGCCATCCAGGCGCATGGGGACCGCGCCAAGGCTGCCTTCGTTCCCGTCAATTGCGGCGCAATGCCCACCGATCTCGTCGAAAGCATCCTGTTCGGCCATGCCAAGGGCGCATTCACCGACGCGACCGCGCGCCATGAGGGCAAATTCATCGAGGCCGACGGAGGAACGCTATTTCTGGACGAGGTCGGTGAATTGTCCGCCAGTGCCCAGGTCAAGCTCTTGAGGGTGCTGCAAGACGGCGAGATCGACCCGGTCGGAAGCAAGACGCCGACAAAGACAGATGTCAGGATCATCTCCGCGACCAATCGCGATCTCGCGGCAGCGGTTGCTGCGGGGCGGTTTCGCGAGGATCTTTACTATCGCCTCAACGCATTCGAACTTCGCGTCCCGCCGCTGCGCGAGCGTCGCGGCGAAATTTCCGCGCTGACTCGTGGCTTCGTCGCGCACTTCGTCGGTCTAGAGCGCGGCACCCGGGTCCGCCGTCTGTCCGAGGAGGCCATCGCGGTTCTGTGCCGCTACGACTGGCCGGGCAATATCCGCCAGTTGGAGAATACCATCCATCGCGCCGTGGTGTTGAGCGACAACGAGACCCTCCTCACGGTCGACTTTCCGCAGATCGCGGCGCTTCTCGCTGCCGATCCGGCGAAGCCGGCTTGGTCCGAGGACCCCGGCACGGACCATCAGGAACCGCCGGCATCTGAACCGATGGAGAGACCCTGGAGCGGTAACGAACGGCGGCGCGACGCCCCGGCTTTCCCGCTTCGCGACGCGAACGGACAAATCCGCCGTATGGAGGACGTGGAGGCAGACCTGATCCGGCTCGCCATGGCTCAATACGGGGGCAGGATGAGCGAGATCGCGCGGCGGCTCGGCATCGGGCGCTCGACGCTCTACCGAAAGCTGCGTGCCTATAATATCGCGGTAGACTGATGTCTCTGCGTCATCCGGTCGCCGCCGAGTTTAGCGGCGCAAACCCGCGGCCCGTCCTTGGGCGGGCAAGTTAAACTTAATCCAAGCTTAACGCTTTCCCCTCAAAATCCATAGAAAGTTCCATGACTGTCATTTTCATGCCGCAGTTTGAGCAAAACTAGACGAGCGTGGAAACAGTTTCTAAGACGGTGCCAGCCCCGGGGGATTTTTTACGGGGACGGACGCCATCATTGAGGGGAAGACCGCATGTTCGGACATACCGCTCGTGTCGGCCGCAGGGCCTGGCGCATCGCGACGTTCGCAGCTTTGTCCCTTCTGGCCGTCAGCACGGTCACCGCGGCGCAGGCGGAAACCAGGGTTCTCAAATTCTACAATCTCCATACCAAGGAAAAAGCGAGCTTCGCCTATAAGCGCAATGGTCGCTACGACCGTTCCGAACTAAAGAAGATCAACTGGTTTCTCCGGGATTGGCGCAAGTCCGAGCCGACGAACATGGATCCCCGCTTGATGGACGTGATCTGGGAGGCGTATCGCCAGTCCGGCTCGCGCGCCAACATCAACGTGATCTCCGGCTATCGATCGCCCGGCACCAACTCGCTACTGCGCTCACGGTCCTCAGGCGTCGCCAAGAAGAGTCAGCACACGCTTGGCAAGGCGCTCGACTTTCAAATTCCCGACGTTCCGCTGGCGAGGATGCGTGAGATCGGCCTGAAGATGCAGGTCGGCGGCGTCGGTTACTACCCTCGATCCGGTTCGCCGTTCGTGCATTTCGACGTTGGCAACGCCCGGCACTGGCCGCGCATGAGCCGCAAACAACTGCTGGCGGTTTTTCCGAACGGCAACACCGTTCACGTTCCGTCGGACGGCAAGCCGCTGCCCGGCTACCAGCAGGCGCTGGCGTCGTACAAGCAGCGCCGCGGGGCCTCAGAAATCCAGGTCGCCAACGCCAGCTCCGGCTCCTCCGGCGGCGGCAAGACGCTGCTGGCCATGCTGTTCGGTGGCGGCAGCGACGAAGCGGAAGACGATGCGGAAGCGGTGGCGGCACCGAGCCGCGCCGCTCCGAGCCGCGCGGCTCCCGCCCCGGCGGTCGCGTTGGCTTCCGCCGTTCCGCAGTCCCGGCCATCGCTGCCCGGTGGCGTCACCATGCCGGTCGGCGATCGCTTTGATACCGGATCCCCGACGAAGGCGGTCTCACCGGAAGAGCCGACCGTCGTCGCCTCTCTCGATGCGGCGCGAATTCCGGTCCCGACCTGGGCACCCGTGCGCGCCACCGCGCAAACGCTGACAGCCGGCTCGGAGGCGCCCGCCTCGCCGGCTGACGCGGCGCCGTCAGATTCAGTTTCCACCCTGGTCGCGGCTCTCGAGGCACAAGCGGCGGAGACGGCGGCCAGCGGTCAACTGGCCTATGTCGTGCCGACGCCGCGCGACCGGCCGGTGTTCGACGATTTGTTAAAGACCGACAAAGCTCCTTCCGCAGCGACGCGGCAAGCGATCGAGAGCGTCGTCGCGGCGGCGATGCCTGTGGCGCGGCCGGTGATCGAGCCGAAGACGGCGCAGCCTGCGGCGATGATGAAAGTCGCGGCGGTGACGCCGACGCCTCCGGCTCGCTCCCGGCCGAAGGCGATGACGACCTCGCGAGACGTCAACACCTCTGGCGACGGCAAGGGTGATCGGGTGATGCGGGTTGCGGCGAAGCCGACCGCGAAGTCGACGCGGGTCGACCCGCAGCAGGCGATCAACTCGCGGATCGAAATCGCTTCGCTCGTGTCCGATCCCAATCGTCGAGCCGAACAGATGGCGACGAGCAATCCCGATACCGGCCGGCTCGTCGGTGATCTGCCACGGACGCTATTCGCGGCCGGCTTCACGCCCTCCACCGCGACAGGCAAGACCGATCGCTTTTCCGGCTCCGCCGTGAATTTCCTGCCACTGGTCAAGCTCAAGCAGTAACCGCACGGTTATCCGGTCAAGAAACCTGGGCGGTCCGGCGATATCGACACTCGACCGGGTCAATTCAGCCGGGCGCGTTCTTCGTGACCGTCTGATGCTCTGGTGCGCGGAGCCGTACTTGCGAAAGCCCGCGTACGACCAGAAAAGCATGCGCCACGCGCGGCGTTGGTTCGAATATCTGTTTGCTTAACAGGGCGTGCCGCAATGGCCGGCTGACAATTAGGGGGCTACCAGGCGTCGCCGGAGGGCCCGATCGGCTTCCATATCTGTCATAGCGAAGTTTCTCACGGGTAGGTTGCAAGAATTTCTTTGCTCCCTCCGAACCTTGTCAATCCTTACGCCGTTGTAATGATCCCCCTCGTCCTTGTTGATTTCAGCTGTTTACGTTCGTCAAAATCGGACAAAAATCTTGGGGTTGTAACCAAGCATATTGACATTAAGTATATGCCTATAAATACATGGATGTGAGTGGCAAGGTCGGATAAAGCAGCGCCACCGTTCAATTATCTGTTTTACGAACGATATCGGAACATAGACATTCCGCTGTGGCTTGACCGGCGGGCTACTGAGCACAATGGGGCAAAACATGGACCAGATCGCAAACATCGAAAACAACGAAATGCTGATGGAATTGACGGCCGAAGTGGTCGCCGCCTATGTCAGCAACAACTCGCTTCCGGTGTCGGAGCTGCCGGGCTTAATCTCGGATGTGTATGGGGCGCTTGGCAGCACTACGAACGCTCCTCAGGCTGTTCAGGCAGAGAAGCCGAAGCCGGCCGTCCCGGTGAAGAAGTCGGTGACGGACGATTACATCATCTGTCTCGAGGACGGCAAAAAATTCAAGTCGCTGAAGCGTCATCTGATGACTCACTACAGTCTCTCGCCGGAAGAGTATCGCGAGAAATGGGATCTTGCGCCTGACTATCCGATGGTCGCGCCGAATTATGCTGCGGCCCGCTCGCGTCTGGCCAAGCAGATGGGTCTCGGCCACAAGCGTCGCCGCGCCACCGCCCGCTAGGCAAAGGTCAGCCGACCCGCTTCTAGGTCGCGTCGTGATACCGACCTGGCGATAGGGACCTATTCGATGGTGCTGAACGGGCTTGTCCGGCCAGGACCGACGCGCAGTTCGATGCGGCGCATCGGGCAAGCGGTGCGACGCCGTCCGGCAAGCCCGTTCAGCCCACCGAAGGCCGGGCGCTCGCCGCGCCTGGCT
>DRFF01000085.1 GCA_011050685.1 Aurantimonas coralicida | reverse complement strand
GCCATATCGCTCGGGGACGTCCCGCCAGGACGAGCCGGTTCGAAATCGCCAAAGGATGCCGTTGATCACCCGGCGATCGTCAACCCGTTCCACCCCGCGGCTGTTCCGCGGAAGAAGCGGCTCGATGATCGCCCATTCCTCGTCGTTCAATTCGTGACGGCGCATACCAATCTCCTTTCCAGGAGATTGAATCACAGCGAGCTGCTCAGATGAACCCGTTTATGGGGACGCGTCCTAGTGCATGATGGGCCGGATCCGGCCTTGGCGCCAAGGCTGGCGTGGCGGGTAAAGCCGGTCCGGATGGCGCAGCCGGCCATTGCACGACCTGCGGCACCGGTGGGCGGTAGCCGAACGACGAGTGCGGGCGGGCGGTATTATACAACACGACGTCGCAACACCCCCGGGCCGGAAGTTCGCGAGCTTTTCTATTCCCGGCATCCCTGGGCGGGACGCCTGGTCGTCGTTCATGAGACTTTCGCGAGAGGCGGCACGGTGTTTTGCCGATGCAGTTTGTCGGGATCGGCGAGCGACCGGTGGCAGCAAATTCCCGGCTGGATGTTTGAGCCGGTAGCAAAGGTGATGTGGCAGGCGGGTTCGGCTCCCAGCGTTGATATCGCCGCACTTCGCCTTGGCGGAACTTTTGCGGTTTCAGGCCCCGGCCGCCGGAATCCCATCGCGAATTCCAGGATCGAGCGCATCATCGAACCCCGACGACAAGAATCGGGGAGATGACCATGCCGCACCAGCGCAAGACCGATTACCAGTTCGATCTGTTCTCCAGTCCCGTGACGGCCACGACGGTGGAGATCCCGCCCTGGCAGTCGCTTCCCGCCGAGACCAAGCGGAAACGGTATTCAGAAGAGCAGATCATCGGAGTGCTGAAGGAGCAGGAGGCGGGCGCGAAGGGGGCCGACCTTGCCCGCAAGCACGGTGTCTCAGAGGCGACGCTTTACAACTGGAAGGCAAAGTTTGGCGGCATGGACGTCTCCGACGCCAGACGGCTAAGGGCCTTGGAGGATGAGAACGCCAAGCTGAAGAAGCTGCTGGCCGAGCAAATGCTGGATGCAGCGGCCCTGCGGGAGCTTCTGGCAAAAAATGGTAGGGCCCGTCGCCGAGCGCGAAGCCGTTGCGCACCTGCAGGCCGTGATGGACCTGTCAGAGCAGCGGGCCTGTCAGTTCGTCGGTGCCAACCGCAAGATGGTTCGCTATCAATCGCGCAGACCGCCGGACACAGAGCTTCGCGGCAAGCTGAGACCTCGCCAACGAGCGCCGTCGCTTCGGCTACCGGCGGCTGTTCGTCTTGCTCGGGCGCGACGGCGAGCCATCGGGGATCGACCGGATTTATCGCCTCTATCGCGAGGAAGGGCTGACCGTGCGCAAGCGCCGTGCCCGGCGACGCGCCGGGATCAGCCAGGCGACCTATTTCAATTGGAAGAAGAAATATGACGGGCTTTTGCCGACGGGGATGAAGCGGTTGAAGCAACTGGAGGACGAGAACGGCAAGCTGAGGAAGCTCGTCGCGGATCTTTCCCTGGACAAGGAGATGCTGCAGGACGTCATCCGCCGAAAACTGTAAGGCCTGGTCACAAACGCGAGCTGGTGGCAGAGGCCTGTAGGGAGTGGAACGTGTCGATCCGGCGAGCCTGTCAGGTTCTGGAATTCGACACCTCGACGTATCACTACAAGTCTCGCCGCCCCGACCAGGCCGGCTTGGCAGCTCGGATCAAGGGTATCTGCATGACGCGCGTCCGGTACGGATACCGGCGCGTGCATGTCCTGCTTCAGCGTGAGGGCTGGAACGTCAACATCAAGCGAACCTACCGGATTTACAGGGATTTTGGGGCTTCAGCTCAGGAACAAGACACCGAAGCGCCGGGTCAAGGCGAAGCTGCGTGACGACCGACAGGAGGCGGCTAATCCGAACGAGGTCTGGGCCATGGACTTCGTCCACGACCAGTTGGCGACGGGCAGGAAGATCAGGGTGCTGACGATCGTCGATACGTTCTCCCGCTACGTGCCGGCCCTCGATCCGCGGTTCAGCTACCGGGCCGAGGACGTCGTCAAGACGCTCGAACAGGTCTGTCCTGTCGTCGGCTATCCCAAGACGATCCGCGTCGATCAGGGCACGGAGTTCGTCTCACGTGATCTCGACCTGTGGGCCTACACGAAGGGCGTCACTCTCGACTTCTCACGGCCAGGAAAGCCGACGGACAACGCGTATATCGAAGCGTTCAACGGTCGGTTCCGGGCTGAATGCCTGAACCAGCACTGGTTCCTGTCGCTTGCCGATGCGACGGAAAAGTTGGAGGATTGGCGCAGATACTACAACGAGGAGCGCCCACATGGGGCACTCGGGAACAAGGTCCCGATCTCGTTCATGAATCACGACGGCGCTGCCGGCCAGCCGTCGTGACGAAGCCCGGAAACTCCACCTTCCGGCGGTCCAACGAATGGGAGCAGAGCAGAAACGGACGTGGCTCTAATCGCCGCTGGATGAAGGTTCAGTGGCAGGTCACATTCATCCTATATCCAGCCATTGAAGGATTCAGCGAACCCGTTCTGCATCGGATTGCCTGGCGCGAAGTAGTGCTATTCGACCTTGCGGTCTTCCTAGCATTTTAGGATTGCATTTCTAGTCAATTCGGTGCCGTGGTCTGGAAGACCATGCAGGAATCCCCCCACATTTCAGCGATCCGATCAGTTCACGAGCAACACGCACTCTCGATAGCGTAGTATCAGCAAAGACGATGGTCAAAGAGTCCCGGCGCACCGGCTTTAAGCCGACCCGGCAGCGCCTCGATGCCAAGCCCGGCAAGGCCGTCCGGGCCGCATCCATCCAGCGCCTCGATCGCCGCGAGGAAACGCTCCGCCTCGGCCGCCGCCACCCGGCCTTCGGCGAAGCTTCCGAACTTGTGCCGGTAGTCCTCGCGACCGAAGGGACGCGCGCCGCGCGGATGCGCGTTCGCCACGGCGATCTCCTCCTCATAGGTGCGTCCGTCGCAATAGGTCACCACGACCCGAGCGCCGTGGGCCTTGTCCAGCGGCGCGGGATCGGTGAACCGCGCAGACCATTCCGGGTCCTCCACGGTGCGGACCTTGCGCCAGAGCCGAACCGTGTCCGGTCGCGCGGCGCGCTCCGGCGCGTAGCTTCGCTCGTGGTCCCAGACGCCGTCCTGCAGGGCGACGGCAAAGATGTACATGGCGGAATGGTCCAGAGTCTCGCGGCTGGCGGTCGGATCCCACTTCTCCGGATCGCCCGCGCCGGAGCCCATGACGACGTGAGTCAGCCGCTTGGTGCGGATCACGATGTCCTCGATCGCCTCGATGTCGCCGATCCGGTCCCGCATCCGGAATGCGAGGTCGATCAGGGCCTGGCCGTGGTACCCCGCCGAATGCTCCTTCGGGTAGGTCTCGAGGATCCCGCGCCTCGGTTCGTCCGGCTCGGGCAGCGGCACCTCGACCGCGGTGTCCGGCCCCCCCAGCAGGATCGCCAGCAACCCGTAATCCCCTTCATAGACCGGCGCCGGGCTGGTTTCGCAGCGCATCGCGCGGTCGATCGCCAGAATCGCGACCTGGCCGACATGGCCGGGCGCGGCCGCCTTGTAGGACGATATCTGCCCCTTCCGCGTCTGCCGGGTCGAGATCGACAGCTGCGCCGCTAGGTTGACCGCCTGGTAGATCGTTTCGGCCGGCAACCCTAGCATCGCACCGATACCGCCCGCCACCGCCGGCCCCAGATGCGCGACATGGTCGATGCGGTAGCGGTTCAGCTCGATCCCCTTCACAAGGTCGACCTGAATCTCGTAGGCGGTCACGATGCCCCGTAGCAGCGCGCGGCCATCCACGCCCGCCTGCTGGGCAACCGCGACGATGGGGCCGATCACGTCGCCCGGGTGGCTCGAATCCGCCGCGAAGAAGCTGTCGTTGAAATCGAGCTCGCGGATCGCGGCGGCGTTGGCATATCCCGCCCAGCTGCAATCGAACCGCCTGTCCGCGGGCAGGCCGACCACCGTCGCCCCGCCTTTGCGCGGATGGGCCAGCACCGCCCCCCGCGCCGCGATCACCGAGGGTTGGTTCAGCGCCGCCAGCGCCACCGCCCAGTCGTCGATGATGCGGTTCGCGGCCATCTCGGCCGCGTCGCCGTCCAGCGGGGCAGCACCCGCAGCCATCTCGGCGATCTTCCAGGCCAGTTGCGCCTCGACCGGCAGCCGCTCGCCTTGGCGCAGCGCGCGCACCTGATGTGTCTTCACGCCTGGGTCTCCGCGGCGTCCTGCCGATTCTGTTGCGCCGTGCGGTAATCCCGCCACGCAGACCCGACCACGAAGATCAGCGCCACGACCAGCAGGCCCAGCGACACCAGATCGTTGATGAAGACGCTGTGATCGCCGTTGGTCAGCAGCAGCGAGCGGCGATAGTTGCTCTCGATGAGATATCCGAGCACCAGCCCCAGCACTAGCGGCAGGAACGGAAAGCCCATGAGCCGCATCAGATAGCCCACGCCGCCGGCCAGCAGCACGATGTAGAGATCGAACAGGCTGTGGTGGATCGAGTAGATCCCCGAGAAGATCAGCGCATAGATCGCCGCCATCAGGTACGGCTTGGGCCGGTTGACCAGCCAGATCGCAGGCGACAGTATCAGCATCCCGATGAAGAACAGCGAAATGTTGGCCACCAGCAGGCCGCCGAACAGCCCGTAGATGAAATCCGGGTTCTGCTCGAACAGCAGGGGGCCGGGGCGCAGCCCGTGGATCAGGAGCCCGCCCAGCAGGATCGCGGTCGAGTTCGATCCGGGGATGCCGAAGCTGAGCATCGGCACCAGCGCGGTCCCTGCCACCGTGTTGTTCGCGCTTTCCGGGGCCGCGATCGCCTCGGGAGAGCCATTGCCGAATTCTTCGGGATGCTTCGACCAGCGCCGCGCCTCGTTGTAGGACATGAAGGCGGCGATCGAGCCGCCGGCGCCGGGCATGCAGCCCTCAAACAGGCCGATGCCCGAGCCGATGGCCTGCGGCTTGCGCAGCCGTTTCATCATCGCCCAGCTGGGCAGCTTGATCTTCGTCTGCGCCTCCTCGTCCGTGGCGCGCGCCCAGCCGCGCTTGCCCGCCTGCTCCAGCAGTTCCGAAACGGCAAAGACGCCGACCATCACCAGGATGAAGGGAATGCCCGCGAGCAAGTCGGACGAGCCATAGGTGAACCGGTTTACCCCCGACAGCGGGTCAGTGCCCACGGTCGCGATCATCAGCCCGAAGATGCCCGCTATCAGCCCCTTGATCAGCGAGCCGGAGGACAGCGAGGCAATCACGCTCAGACCCAGCACGCCCAGGGCGAAATAGGCCGGTGGCGTGAACAGCAGCGCGACGCTGGCCAGTGGCTTGGTCAGCACCACCAGGAAGAACCAGCCGATCAGCCCGCCGATGACGCCCGAAACTAGCGAGATTCCCAGCGCCTCGCCCGCCCGGCCCTGCTTCTTCATCTCGTAGCCGTCGATGGCGGTGGCGGCGGCAGCGTTGGTGCCGGGGGTGCGGATCAGGATCGCGGGGATCGAGCCTCCGTATTCCGCACCAACATAAACCGCAGCCAGCAGCACGATCGCGGTGATAGGCTCCATCGTGTAAGTGAAGGGCAGCAGCAGCGCCATCGCGATGGACGGTGAGATCCCGGGCAGCGCCCCCCCGAGAATGCCCCAGACGACCCCCGCCATCGCCGCGAAGGCTGCGGGTGTGGTGGTCAGGGCGGTCCAGGCGTAGCCGATGCCTTCCATGCGTGTGCTCTCCGGTGTGGGGCGTCAGACGCCCAGGGCCAGCAGGGAGTCGATCAGCCTGCCTCTGGGCAAGGGAATGTCGAGGAACTCGACGAACAGGAGATGGAAGAAGACGGCGCCGCCCACCGCCACCGCGACGGTGCGCAGGTTGAAGCCGGCGCCGATATACAGCGAAACCGCCATCAGCAGCGCCGCGATCGACAGCGCGTAGCCGAAGGTCGGGACCACCAGCAGGTAGGCCAAGCCGATCGCCAGCATCCCGATCGCGCGCAGATGCGGGCGCATCCGTTCGGCGACCGTATCGGCCTCGGCCACCTCGCCTGCCCCCGGCAGCGGCCGCAGCCGGGCCAGCAGCGCCCGCCCGATCAGCAGGACCGACAGCACCCCCAGCGCGTAGGCCAGAACCTTCGGCAGGCCTGCGGCGCCCACCGGGCCATCCAGGGGGCTGATGCGAATCTTCGCCGCCTCGAACCAGTAGAGGACGGCGAAGCCGAGGGTCACGAGCCCGATCCAGAAATCGCGCGGCATCAGGCCTGCCCTCCGCTTCGCTCCGCCCCCCGCCGGATCACTGGATGATGCCGTACGTCTTCAGGAACTCTTCCTGTTCGGTCGCGAAATCGGCAAGGAACTTGTCGTATTCGACATGCCCCAAGTAGAATGGGACCAGCGACTGCGCCTCGTACCATTCCTTGAACTCGGGATCCTGGAGCACTTCCTGGATCGCGGTTTCCCAAGCGGCATAGGTTTCTTCCGGCAGGTTCTTCGGACCCGCGATGCCGCGGAACTTGTTGACCACCAGGTCGATCCCGTGCTCGGTCGCGGTCGGGACGTCGGGCATGTTGTCCAGACGCTCCTCGGTGTAGGTGGTGATCACCCGCACCTCGCCGGCCTCGATCTGCGCCGCAAGCTCCTGAACTTCGCCGATGCCCAGGTCGACCGTGCCGTTCAGCACAGAGATCAGCAACTCTCCGCCGCCGTCATGCGTGACAACCGGACCCTGCGCGCCGGTGATCGACTTGAACTGCTCCATCACCTGACGGTCGAGCGAACCGGGCGTGGTCACACCGAACTTGACGGCGGCTGCGCCTTCCTTCGATGCTTCGACCACCTGCTTGAGGTCGGTGAACGGACTGTCGGCGCGCACAAAGACGATCTGCGGGTCAAGGAACACGTTGGCCACGCCGGACATGTCGCGGAAGGTATATTCCGGCTTGCTCAGCAGCGAGGTGTTGATGAAGGTCGGCGTGGTTCCGTAGAACCTCGCGCCGTCAGCCGGTGCCGTGGCAATGTCGGCCATCGCTTTGGCCCCGGACCCGCCGCGCACGTTCTCGACCACGAAACTGGTGCCAAGATACTTACCCAGATAGCGGGTCATCTCGCGCAGGAAGACGTCTGTACCGCCGCCGGGCGACGAGTGCGTCGTCAGAACGACGCTGTCAAACGGATATTCCTGCGCAGACGCCGGAAGGGCGAACGCGGCGAGCGACGCGGCCACGGCAAAGCCGGTCGCGATCTTACGGAAACTAGGTATCATGGATATCCTCCCCTTATGTGCTCCGGTCTCGTCTTCGCCGGGCTTCAGAAGCGAATAACATCCTTTTCAGAGTGGCAGTTGTCAACTGCCAACAATTGGCGGAAGCTGCTCGCGCGGCGTTTTCGCGCCTTAATCCCGGATGCCGGAGGCAACCATGACCGGACCCAGCCTGACCGCCCGCGTTGCCGCCCATATCGCAGGCGCCGCGGCCATCCCACTGCCCGATCAGGTGGAAACCCGCGCGCGATTGCATCTTCTGGACACCCTCGCGGCGATCATCAGCGGCACACGGCTGCGGGCCGGGCGCCGTGCCATCGCCTTTGCCGCCAGTCAGGCCGGACCGGCCCAAGCCTGCGTTCCCGGGACTGAACTGGTAACGACCGCCATCGACGCCGCCTTCACCGCCGCCATGTGCGCCCATGCCGACGAGACCGACGATTCGCACCTTGGCGGGCGGTTTCACCCCGGCTGCGCCGTGGTCCCCGCAGCACTGGCGCTGGCCGAGCAGCGCGGCCGCAGCGGGGCGGAATTGCTGCGCGCCATCGCCTGCGGGTATGACATCGGCGCGCGCGCGACGCTGGCGCTGGGGTTTTCCGCACCGCGCAGCGGTACCCATTCAACCCATTGCCTGGGGGCGAATTTCGGGGCCACCGCCGCTGCGGGAACGCTGGCGGGGCTTGATCCGCTTGAGGCAGAGCATCTGCTGTCCTATGCCACCCAGCAGGCATCCGGCATCGCCTACTGGAACCGCGACAGCGAGCATGTCGAAAAGGCCTTCGACTTTGGCGGCATGGGGGCGCGCAACGGCGTGTTCGGGGCCCTGTTCGTGGCCTCGGGCGCGTCCGGCTGTACCGGATCGCTGACCGGCGATCTCTCTTACCTCAGTGCGTTCGGCGAAAACCCCGAGCCCGCCGCATTAGCCGACGGGCTGGGCGTGCGGTTCGAGATCCTTGCCGCCTCGATCAAGAAATGGTGCGTTGGCTCGCCGATCCAGGCCGCGCTCGACTCGGTCACCGCGCTGATCGACAGCGAGGGCCTGCGCGCCAGCGACGTGGCAAAGCTGCGTGTCACCATGCCCGACGACCGACTGACCATCGTCGACAATCGCGACATGCCCGACGTCTGCCTGCAGCACCTGCTGGCGCTGGCGCTGGTAGATGGCGGCGTGACCTTTGCCAGTTCACATGACGTTGGCCGCATGAAAGACCCCGCAATTCTTGACTTGCGCATCCGGATCAAGGCGATTCCCAGCGCCGAGCTGACGGTTGCCCGCCCCGCTCGACAGGCGATTGTCGAGATCGACACCACCGACGGACGGGCGCTGCGGCATCGCACCTACGCGGTCCTCGGCGCGCCCGACAATCCGATGACCGAAGCGCAGGTCGAGGCCAAGGCCCGCGACCTGATCGCGCCCGTCCTAGGCGAAGACCGCGCAGGGGCGTTGATCGAGACCCTTCGCGAAATCGCAACGGTCGAGGACGTCCGCACCCTGCGTCCGCTGCTGATGATGACGGACGCAGGCTGATCTTCACGGCAGGTATAGCCCGCCTGACACGTGCACCGTCTGGCCGGTCATGAACCGCGCGGGCGGTAGGCACAGCGCCACGACCATTCCAGCGGCCTCGTCGATTTCGCCCTCGCGGCCCAGCAGGATCTCTGACGACATCAGCGGGGACGCGCCAGACGACGCCGACCGCTCGCCGCCGATCTTGCCCGGGACAAGCGTGTTCGCGGTGATGCCGCGGTCGGCAAATTCCACCGCGATCGCCTTGGTAAAGCCCACCAGACCCGCCTTGGCGGCGCAGACATGCGCGCGGTTCACCGCACCGATATGACCGGTCACCCCGCCGATATTCACCACCACGCCAAAGCTGTTTTCCAGCATCGCGGGAAGGACACCGCGTGTCATCAGGAACGCGCCGTCCAGGATCACTGAATTGATCTCGCGCCAGTCCTTCAGGCTCATCTCCAGCAACGGTGCCTGACGGCGGATGGCAGCATTGTTCACAAGGATGTCGATCCGACCGAAGGCGGCCTTCGCCTCGGCCACCATGCGGGCGACCTCGACCTCGTCGGTCACATCGCCCATTACCGCCTGCGCCTGGCGGCCCATGGCGCGAATTTCGTCCGCCACAGCCTCGATCTCGTCCCGCGCGCTGTGCGATGTCACAATCACGTCCGCGCCATGCGCGGCCAACCCTAGCGCGGTTCCCCGCCCAATCCGGCGCGAGGCCCCCGTCACCATCGCTACGCGCCCTGCCAACGCCTGCGTTCCCGTTGTCGTCATCCCCGTTCTCCTTCTGGCCCGACGGCTCCTGGCGGATCGGCTGATTTTGGCTGTTTCGTGGCCAATCGTCAATTGTTGACAGTTTGGCTCGGCAGTGGAATGGTTCCGTCGAATTTCGGAGGCATGCAGATTGGCCGAGACACCCCAGATCACGGAAACCGTGTCCGAACGTTTCGCCGGGTTCCTGTCCGGACTGACGCTGGCCGACATCCCCGCCTCTCCCCGGGCCATCGCGATCCGCGACCTGACCGACGCCGCCGGTCTTTGCCTTGCCGCGCGCGGAACGGATTACATCGCGCAAATCCTGTCGGCCTGCGACGCCGGTCGCTGCACCGCGATTGGACACGCGAAAGGCCTCGACCCGGCGGGATCTGCGCTGGTCAATGGCGTCGCCATCCATGGCGAGGATTTCGACGATACCCTCGAAGGCGCGCCGATCCGCGTCGGTGCGATGGTGATCCCCGCTGTCCTCGCCGCCGCCGAACGCTTCCACCTCACCGGCGCGCAAACGCTGCTGGGCATCGTCGCCGGGCTGGAATCAATCTGCCGCATCAACCACGTCGCCCCCGGCCATAGCCATAAGGCGGGCTTCCACCCCGTCGGCATCATCGGTCCACTTGGGGCTGCTGCGGGGGTCAGCGTCGCACTGGGGCTGAGCAAACCGCAGACCGCCGCCGCCTTCGGCATCGCTGCGTCGATGTCGTCGGGCATCATCGAATACCTGACGGACGGGACGCACACCAAGCGGCTGCACCCCGGCTGGGCGGCGCAATCGGGCTATCGCGCCGCTCTGATCGCGCGCTCGGGCTTCTTTGCGCCGCGTACCGTGTTCGAGGGCGGGCACAACTTTTTCATGGCCTTCGCGCCCACCGCCACCCCCGATTATCGCCACCTGACCGAGGGGCTGGGCGACGAGTGGTACTTTGAGCGCATCGTCTTCAAGCCCTATGCCTGCGGTACCATGATCCACCCCTATATCGACTGCGCCCGCCGCCTGCGCGCCGACAGCGTCAACCCGGACCAGGTCGCGGATGTCGTGTGTGAAACCGGAGAGGGTCTGGTCCACCGCCTGTGGGAACCGCTTGCCGCCAAGCACCGCCCTCCCTCGGGCTATGCGGCGAAATTCTCGATGCCGTTCTGCATGGCGCTGGGACTGATCGAGGGCGATGCCGGTCTGGCGCAGTTCGGCGACGAGAAGGTCCATGACCCCAGGCTTCTCGAACTCGCGGGCAAAATCCGCTATGAAATCGACCCGGCCAACGACTATCCGCGCAATTATACCGGCCACATGCGCGTCACGCTCAAATCCGGCGAGGTCCTGGACTACCGCCAGCCACACATGCGCGGCGGCCAGCATGAGCCTCTGACCAACGCCGAAATCACCGCGAAATTCTGCTCGAACGCAGCCTATGGCGGTTGGGAACCGGAAACTGCCGACCGATTGCTCGACTTTTGCCAGACCCTTGGCGACCGGCCCGACGTGTCTGGCCTTGCCGCGTTCCGCTGCTGACACCCCAAAAGGACACCCCATGACCGACGCCACCGGCCACTCTGTTTCCGACCAGCTTGCCAACTGGATCGCGGGCCTGACCGACGCCGACATCCCCGAAACCGCGCGCCGCGCGACCGAGGACACCGTGATCGACACCGTTGGCCTGACCGTCGCGGCGCTGGACACTGACTATGGCCGGGCGGTGCGCCGTGCTTTCGACCAGCGCGGCACGTGCACGGTCTGGGGTCTGGACCAAGGTTTTGAATCCGCCGCCGCCCCGGTGATCAACGGCACTTGTGGCCATGGCGAGGATTACGACAATACCTACGAGGGTTGCCCGGTGCATTCCGGCGTTGTCATCGTCCCGGCGCTGTTCGCGGCAGGCGAATCGCTGAACCTCAGCGCGGGCGCGGTCGCGCGCGGCTTGGTCATCGGCATCGAGATCGCCAATCGACTGGGCCAGGTCTCCGGCACGGGCGTGCACACGGCGGGCTTCCACCCCACGGCGATCCTCGGCTGCATGGGGGCGGCGGCGGGGGCCGCCCACGCTATGGGCCAGACACCGGCGCAGATCCGCGACACGCTGGGCGTCGCGGGCTCGATGGCCTCGGGCATCATCGAATACCTCGCCGACGGGACCTGGACCAAGCGGATGCACCCGGGCTGGGCGGCCCAGGCCGGGATGCGCGCGGCGCAGATGGGCGCGGCGGGCTTTCGTGGCCCGCGCACGGTGTTCGAAGGGGTCCACGGCCTCTATGCCGCCTTCGCGCCCTCGATCACGCCCGACTTCTCGCTGCTGACGGGCGAATTGGGCACCCGGTGGGAGGCCGCCAACGTCGCCTTCAAGCCCTACGCCTGCGGCACCATGACCCAGCCTTTCATCGACTGCGCGGTGCGCCTGGGCGAACGCGGCATCAAGCCCGAGGACATCAAGGCCATCACCTGCGAGGTCGGCGAAGGCACCGTGCACCGGCTGTGGGAGCCGCTGGAACTGAAGCGCAAGCCGCCCACCGCTTATGCCGCCAAGTTCTCCTCGCCCTACACCATCGCCGCCGGGCTGATCCACGGCGACGCAGGGCTGGCGCAGTTCACCGACGCCGCCGTCACCGATCCGCGCGCTCTCGCGCTGGCGGCGAAGGTCAATTACGCCATCGACCCGAACAACGAATACCCCCGCAACTACACCGGCCACATCCGCGCCGAACTGAATGACGGTACCGTGATCGAGGAACGCCAGGCGCAGATGCGCGGCGGCACTCGCGAGCCGATGAGCCGCGAGGACATCCTGAAGAAGGCCCGTGCCAACCTCGGCTTTGCCGGGCGCAGCGACACCGCCGCCCAGCAGCTTGCCGATTTCGCCACCGGTCTGTTCGGGTCGGACGCGCCCTTTACGGCAGGCACCCTGCGCAGGCTTGGCGCTTAAGTGCAGCCCGACATCTTCGCCAATATCGACACGTTCGCCGCGCTTGCGGGCATGGTCGTCTGCTTTCTCGCCGCCGCTTTGGGGGGCGTTTCGGGTATGGGCGGCGGCATGCTGGTCACGCTGTTCATAACGCCGATCATCGGTCCCAAGGCGGTGCTGCCGGTGTTGTCGGTGTTCATGTTGATCAACAACGGCACCCGGGTCTGGTTCTACCGCGAGGCGCTGGATCTGCGCCATGCCCTGCTGATCGCGGGCGTGGCGATCCCGATGTCGGGGCTGGGCGCGCTGGTCTATGTCCGGCTTGAGGGGGAGGTGATCCAGCTGCTGCTCGGCACGATCCTGATCGCCTCGATCCCGCTGCGCCGCTGGCTTGCGGGGCGGCAGATCCGCCCGAATACGCAGACGGTCGTGGCCCTGTCCGCCACCTACGGCTTCCTGTCCTCGATAATCATCGGTGCGGGCATGATGCTGATGCCAATGCTGATGGGGCTGGGGCTGATCGGCCCTGCCCTGCTGGCCACCGACGCGGCGATCACCGCGCTGGTGAACGTCGCCAAGATCGTCTTCTATGGCCGGCTCGACGCCCTGACTCTGGATATGGCGTTGCTGGCGATGGGCATGGGCCTGATCGCGATCCCCGGCACCTGGGCGGGTGTCTGGATCGTGCGCCGAACCTCGATCCGGGTCCATACCCTGATGATCGAGGCGCTGATCCTCGTGGGCGGCGGGGCGATGATCTGGCGGTCGTTCTGATACGTTGTCTCAGCTCGACTTTGGCCATTTTGAGCGGGTTTTCGCTCAAGCGTGGATCCAGAAATCCGGCTCGGCGGCGATATAGTCGAGAGCCTTGTCGAGCGGCATCGTGGCGATGCCGAATGGTCCGGACGCGCCCCAACGCTCGCCGTT
>DRFF01000084.1 GCA_011050685.1 Aurantimonas coralicida | reverse complement strand
GAACCGCTACATGCAGACCGAGCCTATGGCCGAACTCATGGCCACAGGCAGCAAGCCAGAAACCATACGGATTTCCACCGCAGTCGCCTGAAACGGAGCCGCTTCAGTTACACCCCAATTTCCACCACGTTGACGGACGCGACCCTCTCGCGTGATGGCGATCCATTGGAGAAGCTCTCAGTCACCGTCGATTTCGAGATGTTCCGGACGGACCTGGGAATGCGGTTCCCCGGGGCGAACGCAGCAAGGGCGGCAGACCACCCTTCGATCCGGTTCTCAAATTCAAGATGCTGGTTCTCCAGGCGCTGAACGGGCTGTTCCTGGAGCAAACCGAGTTCCTCGTGAAAGACCTATTGAGCTGGATGCGGTTCTGTGGGCTGGGTCCGGGCGATGCGGTCCCGGACGCCAACACCCTGTGGGATTTCCGTGAGGCATTGATTGCCGCCGATGCGCTCGACGCTCTGTTTGCCCGTCTCGATCGGGCGATCAGCGAGGCGGGCTATCTGCCGATGTCCGGCCAGATCATGGATGCCACCCTTGTCGCCGCGCCACGTCAGCGCAACACCGAGGACGAGAAGGCCAGGATCAAGGCCGGCGAGACGGCAAAGGAGATCTGGAAGGACGAGCCGTTCAAGGCGCGTCAGAAAGACGTCGATGCCCGTTGGACGGTGAAGTTCTCCAAGGCCAGGCCGGCAGAGGACGGCCAGAAGCAGCAGATCGACATCGCGATCCCGACGTTCGGCTACAAGAACCACATCTCGGTCGACCGCCGGCACGGCGTCATCCGCAAGTCTCTCGTCACCGACGCGGCGGCTCATGACGGAGCGCGTTTGCGCGAAGGGTTGATCGACCCTTCCAATACCGCCTCCGATGTATGGGCGGACAGCGCCTACCGCTCGGCCGAGAACGAGCGCTTTCTCAAGGGCGTCAGCAAGACCAGCCGTATCCATCGCAGAAAGTCGAAAGGACGGCCCATGCCGGCCAGAACGCGCAAGGCGAATGCCGCAAAATCAGCGGTCCGCAGCCGCGTCGAACACGTCTTTGCCTACCAGAAAGGGCCGATGGGGATGGTCGTGCGCACCATCGGCATCGCAAGGGCAAAGGCCACGCTCACGCTGGCGAACATGGCCTACAACATGACCCGATGGCGATGGCTCGACAGCCGAACTGCGTCCGCATGAGCCGATGACGGCCCGATCGGATGCCATTCAGCACCTGAACCGGCATCATCGCTACGCAAAAAAGCGCCGAAAGTCCTCGGATCCCGTCTTCAGCCCCAAAATCCTGGTGTTTCCGGAGGTATCCAAATTCTCGCCAGATGCTCTATTTTGCCGATACACTGACAGCATTGGATCCGAAATAGGCTGAGTACGTGAGTGTGCGACGCTAAATAATAAAATGTGTTCTTCGTCTGAAAATTCCGGCCCAACACCTAAGCATTCCGGGCCACGATATAAAGTCGAACACGATTAACACTCATGGCAATTATATTAAAACATAAGACAAAAATCAATTGAAAATGCAGAATAACAATGCCAGTGTTACGATAAATAATACAGAAACGCAGGCGACAATTATGCCGTTTCTTGAAATCATTGAATCGTTCTGGATTTGCCTTAAATTTTCAGGCGGGCGATTCAAATCGGATACTGAATTCGTAATTCGCGGATATTTGGAATTATTAAAAGCGAATCTAACCTTATCGAAAAATATATCATCACGCTCCTGGGAAAAAAACTCGCAGGTCGCGCGCATTTTCGGCGTGCACATGCAATCCGTTCTCAAATCGCAATATATCGTCGCGACCTCCTCAGGAGGTATATCCTCCGGGTTTTTGGTGAAATTCATCGATAAGCCCTAGGAATTCCGGGAAGGAAGCTTTGCAATTGGAATTCGGCCGCGTCGTCTCTAATAGATGAGATTATCGGTTCAAACGGCGAGGTCAATCGGTTGCCGCTGAGCTATGGCGGATACTGGGTGATGATAGTTTGAAGAAGGCAGTGTGTCGACAGGCGATTTCCAGGAGGCTGCTCGGCAAGGACGCGCCGAACCTCTCGCCCTCGGCGATATGGAGGACGATGCTGCTTGTATGCTCGTCATCGTCGGCGCGACGCCGGAAGGCAGGCTCTTTGATTCATGGGCGGAAGTCATTACGTAGGTGCAGCGTCGGCGCCGATGTTCGACGGCCAAGGAGGTCCGCCTCGTCGAAGAGGCAATGCAGCCTGACATTGCCTGATGTTCGCGCAATCGACACGCGAAACGGGGACTGGCGGCCCGTCCGCGAAAGTGCTGTCTTGAAGATCAATTACTACATCATCAATCTGGATCGGTCTCCGGAGCGCCTTGCGGCGATCGGTGCCGACGCCGCCGCGACCGGTGGTCACCGGCTGGGGACGTCGCTGTTCGGCCCGACCGGCAGTTCGGCCGCCTACCTGGTCAATCGGCAGGGCGCGAAGGTCCTGCGGCAGCGGCTCGTTCCGATGCAGCTTCCCTACGATGTGGCCCTGGAACGCGGCTGGGCGCTCGGCGTCAGGGTGCGCCACGTCGAACCGGATCTGGTTGCCGGCAATCCGCTCACCCAGCAAAGCTTGATTGGCGGGCGACAGAAGTATTCGGCGATGAAGCTGGCGCCGTGGCGGCGTCTGACGACCCTGCTCTTCCGGATGGCGGAAGTGGTGCGGCGCGCACGCTTCGGTCTTAGCCCGCGCGCTCCCCGATGATCAAACGCTGGCTCCTGGCGCGGCGATCCTTCGATGCGCTGCTCTTGGCCCTGGCGATCGCCTTGCTGGCCATCGGCAATCCCATCGCCAAGGGGGCGTTTCTCTTCTTCGGTCTGATCGGCACCAATCTGGCCTTTGCCAGGCATCGGACCTGGCGCTATGCCGATACGGCCTTTTGCGCGGCGATCATCGCCTATGCGAGTTGGTCGATCGGGCTCATGGTGTTCCGGAACGAATCCGTAGACGGCAACCGAATGTTCTCCTACAGCCTCATCATGCTCGGCTTTGTCTTTCTGCCGCTCTCGATCAGTCTGGTGCGAGAGCCGCTCGACGCGCTGATCCTCGGCTCGCGCGCGGCAATCCTGGCGGTCCTAGCTTTGATTCCCTTCGACCCCATGCTCATCGACGGTCGGATCGATCTCGGCGGCAACGCCGCGATCGTCGCCTTTCTGGCCGCGACTGCCGGTCTTGCCGCGCGGTTGGACGCCCGACACCCGGTCTCTCTTCTTCCCAACAGCAGGCTCTGGTTCTACCTTTCCTTTGTGCCGGTGCTGCTATCGGGCACCCGGGCGGCGTGGTTCGTCTACCTGCTGGTCGCCCTGTTCGACGCGGTCGATCTCATCCGGCAGAGGCGGCAGATGCCAGTTCGCTTGCGATGGCTGCTGCTGCCGATCGCGGCGGTTTTGATCGCGGTTGCCATTCCGGTGAGTTCGATCGTCGTGCAGCGCATCGACGTGGGCGTGGCGGAGTTGCAGAGATTTAACGAAACCGGCGTCGCCATGGGATCGATGGACGTCCGCCTGGTCATGTGGGCGGGGGCCTTCGACGTTGTTTCCAAGCACCCGATCGCCGGCGTCGGCGGGATGGAAAGGATGGACGCGGTCGCTGCCGCCGTTTCGCCCGCAAACGAGGCCGTCGTGGCTCAATACACGCACCTTCACAATCTGTTCGTCGACGAGGCGGCGTCCAACGGTCTGGTCGGGCTGGCGCTGCTCATGTCGATCTTCGCGGTCTTTCTCGTCCGCGTCACGCGATGTTCGCCCGGCCATCTCGTACCGGAGACCTCCTATGCCTTCGTCTTTCTGGTCGTCACCTTCGGATCGTTCCACGGTGTCCTCCTGAACGAGTGGATGATTCTGTCGATCTTTTCCTTCATGACCCTTATCCTTGTCGCGATCCGTCGGGACGCGTTCCGGGCGCGGTATCGGAGCAGTAATACCCCTTTCCCATGAAGCACTTCCTGCTTTCAGGGAATCAAGCCGCCCACTAAATTGGAAGCCGTCGATTCAAACTTCTCGCCAGATGCTCTAGAGCGTCAGGCGATTAATCTGCAACATAGCCAGCGGCCTTGAGGTAGTTCCAACATTCTTCGGGCTCGAACAGGTCGCAGATGTTGCCGACTGCACGCCAGAGATCGTCGAGGGTTCGCGCGGCGGCCTTCCTCAAGAGCGTTT